>CAZBDM010000378.1:0-2614 GCA_964490675.1 uncultured Oligoflexales bacterium | reverse complement strand
TTTGACAATGTTGTAAACCACATGCAGGCCTTGGCCTGTTCCTTTTCCGACATCTTTGGTCGTAAAGAAGGGCTCAAAAATCTTGTCTGCGACTCCCGCTTCGATACCTTTTCCGCTATCGGTTAACTTGACGTAAAAATAATCTTTCTCGACTCCTGTTTCTAACTTTATCCAGCGTTCTTCCAGCTTCTCTATGGCATCGATAGAGTTTTTGATAAGGTTGCTCAAAATTCTATCGAATACTCTTTTGTTAACCGCGAGCCCTGGGTCGTGATAGTCGACCTCAAATGATATACGATGCTGTTGCAAAAGATGACTGAAGCTTGCTTCGACTTGCTTTGATAATTGAGAAATTGCGATCGTTTCCTGTTTAATTTCAGTATTTAGAGCAAAATCTTTCAGGGTTTCTATGACCTCTTTTATATGAGTAATACTTGCTGTCGCATTTTCGATCTTTGTTTTTATTCGCGGAATAATGCGTTTTTCTAGGCTAGGATCATCTTCTAAAATTTGAGCCATTTCTTTAAGACTCATCAAGTTTAGAGCAATAACTCCAAGGGGATTGTTGACTTCATGAGCGATGCTAGAGGACATCCTCCCAAGAGAAGCAAAACGCTCTTGTGAAGAAATCAAGTTATTAACTTTTACAACGTGATCTTGATGGCTTTGCTTTTCCGACTCGTAATGAACACAAAACCCACCCATAGCTAAAAGACCAAAGCAAAGAACGATTGAATTGACCAAAACACTTGTTTGATGAACTGATGTGATTCCAAGCTCGGGAAGAAAATAAACCGTCCAAACACCTATTACACAGACAATCGTTGTGTAGATTGCACCACGGATACCCGTAATGATTCCAGACATGACTGGAATGATATAGAACCAAGTGATGGCTGCACTTGTCACCCCTCCGGTTGCAGCTGCCCTGACGGTTATCACCAAGGCAACAAAAGTCATAAGAATATAAGTATAAAAAACGTACTTTTTTGTTACTTTTATGATAAGGGGGCCAATAATTGCCACTATTGATATGCCGACCAAAAAGAACCAGGTATTAGTTTTGAAACCCTCGACATTTAGCCTTAATAAGGCCATCATTAGACCTATTGAACCACCAATGACGCTGATACCAACGGTCACACGCATGCGCTCGACCTCGTACGGAGGAACACCGTTGAGGTCACTCGGGAGGTAAGATCCAATTATTTTTTTAAAGAGTTTGATGGCATTTTTCATATATCCATTATTATAAAGGACTGAATGACCTATGGCTATGACAGCGAACTATTCGAAAAGTTGTCATCATTTATGTTTTATTATCTTAACAGGCTGATGTTTTCTTGGAGAATCTTCTCAAGACTTTCACGATCAAGCACGATTGTGCTTTTCGTTTGATTCAGCCCTAGAGACCAGGTTTTAAGTGTCACTTGTCCATGAACTAACTGAATGATTATCCTAGAGTTTAACTGCAATCTATGAATTTCATAAACCACACTATAGATACAGTCGCTAGATCTATGAAGCCCTTGATCTAGATGGACTGTTCTTCCAAAAGCACCGGTAAGGCTGATTAGTTCTTCGTTTTCTATGACGTAATTGAGATTGTCCGATATGTCCCTTCTAAAGTCTGCCAACAGCTGTCTGCGCGTATACCTCTTATCACTAAAAGGAGACTGGCAGACGATCGGATTCTCGGGCTCGGTCGCCTTCTCAAAACAGCGTTGATTAAACGAGCCAACGAGATTATTGAGGTCCGTCTTTATCGATTCCATAAGCTGCAGATAATCTAGTGCTTGATCAAAAATTACATCTATATCAATGCCTGGGTTGTCGATTTTTGGGTAAATATAGTTGACAAAATATTCGTAAAGAGCCTCAATTCTAAGAGCATTTTGGTAATCAGACCTAAATCTAGCGCTTAATGGATTACGCTGATCGATTTTATATGTTTGGTCAAATCGGTCGAGCTGGTCAATCATCGTCTGTAATTTAAAGTGACCCACAAAAGGATCCCTGACAACATCAACTACCTCCATTTGAAACATGCTCTCTTGAGAAGCCGTGTTCTGCAACCATGCTACGATTCTAGGATCCGAGCTCATAAGAAGCGCTATAGCTTCGAGGGAAATAAGATCTGAATAATAATCTTTCGTCCTCCTAATGTTAAGATTTCCATGAAGAAAAAGACTCTTAAACATCTCAAACGACATATGCTGCATTATAAAAGACGAAGCATCGATAAGAACAGTATGGCTTTGATAGACAAAGAGTCGATTTTGGTAGGTCAATTCCTCTTCGACGACCGCGCGCACGTTGTTGTCGAGAGCGTCACGAAGTTTTGCGAACCTATCTGTGAACAGGTCACTATCCTTAGGAGAAAACTCATACTGTGATTTTACCTGAGAAAAGCTAGGCTCGCTAAGAACCATGACATCTGCAAGAATATCGCAACGGTCTGCAAGAGGAATGATTGCCGTGTGTTCTGCATTCTCATTCTCAATAGGCTCCGAATATGCTTGAGGGTTATCAGAAAGTCTTACAAGTACGGCAATGAGCGTGTGGCGTCCCTAAAGGAATGGAACTGTTCTCCGATAAATTAATTGAATTTAGG
>CAZBDM010000377.1:2464-5164 GCA_964490675.1 uncultured Oligoflexales bacterium | reverse complement strand
TACCACTTGGGTTTTTTTGCAGAAACGCCAGCTTAAAGGCAGTCTTAGTGTACTCGTTGGATGCCTTTAATCTTGCTAGGAGGAGTCGTGTCCAAAATGATTTCAGTGGATGGAACACAAAAATATCCGGGTCCTTTTCGGTGTTAGTGAAGCGGTGATGGGACGCATGACTGATGGCAAACCCCATATCGAGATGTCCGGGAATAAAGGAAGAAGTAAAAACCCCGATGTGCGCGCTTTTGTAGCGATTTTTATGGAGACTGAAGTGAGTGCCTTCATGGCCTAGAAGGCCAAGATTGTGCAAACCAATCGCCGAAACCAACATGAGAGGAAGGCTCATTAAAAGAACTATTGGCAAGCTAAAATCACTGTTGACCAGCAACGCGATAGCCACAGCAGGAAAGATCCAAGTTGCGAAACGGCTGATGATGAGCTGTAAAGACTTTTTATGATCAACCTGTAGAAGATGTTTAGGAATCATATCGCCCCCTCTACGTGATCAAGCGGTCCCTCGGAGATTTTGATTTGACGCACCTCATCGAGGACTTTGATGTCGGTTACCAGTCCAACCTTTTCTAAGGCCAACAGAAAATAGTAGTGAATATCAAATTCCCACCATTTCTTTTTGACATAAAAATACCCTGGGTGAGCGTGGTGGTTGTTATGCCAAGTAATGGCTCCACCACCGTGGAGGATAGCCATAATCCAACTGTTTGTTGATGTGTCTCCAGTCTCGTAATTTCTATAGCCTTGCGTATGATTAAGTAAATCGACGGCGTTGGCCAGATAGATCACTAAGAATGACTTAACGAATACTCCATAGATTAGGAAAGATAGTCCGTCGTAAATACTCCCGCCAAAAAGAAAGTAGCCTAGTGCAAAACAAAGGATGCCCCAAAGGCCCTGGATTAGATGAACGTTACGGTCCATGAATAAGTGAACCGGATCTTTAGAGATCTTGCCAGCGTAACGATGGTAAGCCTTTTCGTCTAAAAAACGCTTTGGAATGTTCCAAAACCATCCCATTATGGCATGCCATTTACCATGAATGGGTGAATGAGGATCGAGTTCTTTATCGGAAAAGGCGTGATGAATGCGGTGCATGGCTACGTAGCGAATGGGAGCTGCCATCGGTCCTCGCCACGTCAAAGTAGCGAAGAGGGTCCCAAGATACTCAACCCATTTCGATGTTTTAAAACTGCGGTGGGAAAGTAACATATGATGAAAAATGCCGAGGGAGTAGCCTGTAACGACAGTCATAAAAAAGGCAAATGCTAAAGCTGCGCCACTAAAGTAGAAGGGAGCAACAAAAATGGTAACGAGATGAATGAGAGTCATCTGTACAAAAAATTCTTTGGCGAAAACCCGTTCGGGCTTTTGATCTAAGTTTGCCATAGAAAAAACTCCTTTTTTATTTGTTTCAGCAGTCGACTGTCGGAGGGTTTAATAATTTTTCCGCTAACAGTCCAACAGAAAAAAGATTTTTCTTAAAAATATGTTCGATTAAGAGGTTTCATCTGGCCTACATTTTTGTCTGAATCTATCTCTCAGTTTTTTGGCCCGTTTCATAATCGAAGGAATTCATTCACTAATAAAAGGAAAGTATAAAAAGTACAAAGCTAGGGTCTCTTGGATTAGCTTTAACTGTGCTTAATTCGAGGGCTTGTTTTCTTAAATAATCTTAATCATTGTCGATACCTATAGTGTGAGGTTTTATCAACTCTCAAGTAGGGAATAAAAAATAGGTGATCAAGAAAGCTCTAAAAGCTTTGTTTCAAGTTTACTTCTTAGTGGCTTTTCTACTGCCGTTTTTTGGGTTGATTGCCTTTGACAATACAGATTTCGGTCATTGGTTTCGGTTTTCTGTCGTTCGAAAAGTTGAATTCTTAACTCGTAATCTACTTGATTTAAACCCTAAGCTTGATCCACGTATTAAGCTTTATGTTTATGACGATCGAACTTTCGCCAATCTCTCAAAGAGTCAGCAAGGTGGAGACCTCTACCTTAACCAATGGTACACGGTTTTACAAAGCCTCGATAAGTATTCACCAAAGGCGATCATTATCGACAAGTACTTTGGCGATTTTATCTTTCAGGAAGAACCACAGGTTAATAAAAAGTCGGTAAAAAGATTTCAAGAGGTGAGTCGTTTACGTAATGAAAAAGCAAAACAGTTTGTAAACAATATGAGTCGATTAAAATCTAAAATCATTATCGGGTCTTTCTTTGGTGAGAATAAAAGTGAGCTTTTTAAACAGGCCAAAAACAAACCCTCCTTTTTCAATATTAAAGAGTTTTTATCCGAAGAGAAACATCAATTCAAAGAGGGAAAAGCTCCTCCTGGAGTGGAGATCATTAATTCGTTTGTCTATAGTGCTCATGAAAGTATTGAACAGGTTTTCAAGCATGTCGGACACTTTGAGTTTGATGGGAGAGGACTTGTTGCTCCTTTTTTCGTAATCAAAAGTGGGTTGGCCGTTCCTTACATAAGTCTTCTAGCAGCAGATGATCTTGAAGTCAGTAAAGAAGGTGTTCTCCTTGATAAACGGAAAATACCTCTAACTAAAGAAGGGCGCATTCAGGTCAACTTATCGACCAACGAAGAATACTATAAACACACCTGGAGCATGTATCCTTTGATTATGCGTGCTCTATTCAATAAGCCTCACAAAGGTATCGATAAAGATTCAATCGTAATTC
>CAZBDM010000377.1:0-2454 GCA_964490675.1 uncultured Oligoflexales bacterium | reverse complement strand
TAATTCTTTTGCCAGCTATGTTCACAGGTAAGACTGATTTTGTCGATACTCCGCAAGGGATTATGCCCGGTGGATTTATCATTACTGCTATCGTTAACTCAATTCTTTCGAATAACTGGTTACAAGAGGTGCAGGGGGGCTACTTCTTTTTGATGCTTTACTGCTTCTTAGGAGCTTTAATGGGTAGAAAGATGCCGAATAGTTGGTTTTGGTTATCTCTATCAGGAATTGTCTTTGCCATCTTTTGCATAGGAGTCTATTTCTTTGCCTTCAAAGGTTATATAGTCCCTTGGTCTTTGCCTGCGCTTGGTTTCGCCTTTTCCTCTTCGTTTTCAAACTTTAGAAAAAACTTAGAAATTAGTGCTTACAATCGAAAGATTGAAACATCGCTTGAGGGTTTCCTGTCGGAAGAGCAGATTGAAGATGTAAAAAATGCAGGAGATTTTTTTGATCTTCAACCTTGTCACAGAGAGGTCTCGATCCTCTTCTTAGATGTCGTAGGTTTCTCACTTGTAGCGGAAGTGAAATCGGCGGAAGATACCTTTGAGTTATTAAAGCCGGTCCTTAGTCAAATATCGGAGACGGTCCATAAGTATGGTGGGATTGTGGACAATGTTCTTGGTGATGGACTTCTGTGTTTTTTCGGCTACAACTATACCGGCCGCCAAACTATGGAAGATCACGCCTATACGGCTCTAAGCTGTGCTCTTGAGATTCAGAGAAATAATATCAATTGGATCGAAAAGCAGGTCGCCAAGGAACAAGCTATTTTTCCTCTTCGTATCGGTATTAATACTGCATTCGTTCAAATTGGAGATCTAGGAACAACGAAGTCTTTCCGACCAACGATCATAGGTGATGGGGTTAACTTTGCGGCTAGACTTGAATCAGCCTGTGAGGAATTCAAAATTTTGATGAGCCCTTCAACCCTTGATCGTATCGGAAATCGGAAAGATGAACTCGAGGCGAAAATTGCCGATCGGTACATCAGTATAAAGCATCATGAAGAACTTTTCGAAGCCTACGATGTTAACCCCTTCGTTAAAGACCAAGAGGGATTGTTAAGGGCCAAGCTTCACTATGAGTTACAAAAAGAGCAAATGGCTACGGTGATCAAAACAGATAAAAACAGGCATGTCGAAACTAGAAGTCATTCGAGACCGAAAAAGCTTATTAAAAAGTGAATCCTTATACCTCTTGCAAAGTCCTCGATCCTGTATTATCCCAATAGACAGGACAATCTAGTAAAATTGACAGGGTAGGTTTATGAACAGTTTTAAGACCGTGGCATTAGCTATTTTTCTATTCTTTTCAGGGGCTTACGCTCAAGCGCAAGACATAGACATCAAATTCTTCTTTGCCGAGGAGGAGGTCCATTATCTTCTCGTTCCCAACAATAGGGAAATTGGCAAAACTTCGATCATGCTCGACGACGAAAAGTATCTTCTCATCACTAACGAGAGTATTCCTACCCCCAAGATTACGGCAGTCGAGGGAATGCAAAAAATCGCAGGTGAGGGTCAATATTATACAGACAAGACCATTTCGTTCATTATCATTGATGAAGAAGATGGCAGAGATTATGTCGATGCCTTTATCTCAAACCTCAAGAATCGCCACAAGGAAGTCGAAGTCTATAATTGCGGAGAGCAAGACATTTACAACTCTCTCGTTATTTATGGGGAAGAGAAAAAATCAGGCCCAGAGACTATCGAAGAACAGATCAAAGTCACCTGTTACGACTACTATTAGACGGGTAAGCCCTGTTCTCAGGGCTTTTTGGTATTTAATGGCGATCTATTGTGACCCGATACAAAGATGCACAAAGATCGCCTGTCATGGTGAAAAGATGAAACCATTTTGGCCTACCACTCCGACCATAGAATTCTAGCAAAACTGTTGTGCAACACTTTAAGCCCCTGATGGACAGTCTTTTCAATCAATCAGGGCGTTAGCCTATAGAATTTGGCACAGGCTGTGCTCTTCGCAGTGACAAGTCTCAAATGTTAACGAGTGAAAAAATTAAGGGAGAATTGTCATGAATGCATTCAAATGGGTTTTAGGTGCAGGTTTAATGTGGTCAGTTGCTAGCACATCTTACGCATCTTTGGGTGACTTTAAAGGAACATGGGTAAACACCAACAGTCGTATGCGTGGGATCACGAAGATGGTGATTAAAGCCCCGGGAGTGGATAACATCAAAGTTCGTGTCTGGGGGAGTTGTTCACCAAGTGATTGTGATTGGGGACACGAAGACGCAACGGCTTACGGTCCTAATGTTTCCGCAAATGTTGCAAGAACGGCCAATGCGATGAAGGTGATCTACGATAAAGGATTTGCTACAACGATCTTAATTATCAAACCTATGGCGCGGTCTAGCCGACTTATTGTTGATTCATTGTAACTCCTCACACCTATCCTGGAGCAAGAAATATTTTCTCGGCGAGTCTTTTT
>CAZBDM010000376.1:735-5190 GCA_964490675.1 uncultured Oligoflexales bacterium | reverse complement strand
GCGCGAGTTTGTGTTCTAACCTTGATTAGCTTTATGGTTAGAAGGGGATATGGGTTTCAGAACCTGTATCCCTTTTTTTATGGGTCGATCACGAATGTGGCTGGTTGTTATTCATTATGGGAGCCTCGGAAATTGATCTTATGAGGGTTTTTCAGCATTTGGACAATTGTCAGATTCATAAAAAATCCCATTCTTTCGATCTTAAAATGCGGAAATCATTGAAGATTAAAATTTGCTTTTAACTTTTTCAAAGAGCCTCCGATCTCGAAGTTAGTGAAAAGAAACTTGGGAAAAAAGGCAATGATTTTCCGGCTTGCAAAATTTGGCGTAATCTTATCGACGACACTAGCTCTCATCGGTTGCCCCGACGATGGAGGTGAAGGTTTCGCTGAACTAGAAGAGAAGGCCGCTTTCCAGGATCAACCGACCGCTTTGACTGACCCAAGGGCGATCGTGATTAAAAGTTACTTCCCTGAAGAAGAAACCGTAAAGGCAAGTAAAAACGAAGTCATTACTTTTGTTCTGACCCTCGAAAATCCGGATCCGTCTATTGAATACACATTCGCGATTGATGGCAATGAAGTACAATCGGGTTCCAACTCCTTCTATAGTTTGGTGCCGGGAACTTTGGCTGTCGGTTCGCATGAAGTCGTGGTGACTGCTTCTAACCCTGTCGACTCACAATCTCACACGTTTAATCTTGTCATCAACAGTGCCCCTACTGTTTCTTCTCAAGCCCCGTTGAAAGGTGGTGTAGAAATCAACTGTGAAGAAGAAATTGCAGTCTTCAAAGCGTCCTTTGAAGATGCGGATGACGATGAGATGACCGTGGAAGTCCTTCTAAACGGTCAAGATCCTGTTTTAGTTGATCCTACTATTTTAGTCTCGAAAACAAGCAGTGACGCTACGATCATCATGCAAAACGATTGTGAGAACCAATCTGAAAATAATACCCTTGTCGTGACTGCCGATGATGGGACCGACTTGACGGCTGTGACCTGGAACTACAGTGTTTCAGAGGTTGTTGTCGACATTGGCGAGCTTGGCAATTCAGCCATTGAGTTTACCCCAGCAACCCACGACTTTGGCTACGTCAAAGCCAATACGGGTGAGTCGTCGAGAACGATCGTCGCTAAAAATACTTCTGCTCACCCCATTTACATTAAAGAGATTCTCGGTAATACTGACCAATTTAGTATTCCTAGTCATACCTGTAAGATCACTCCGCTCGTTTTTAGTCCCGGAGAATCCTGTACCATTGACATCAAATATGCTCCTAAAGCAGCCGGGGCTCATTCCACCTTCGTAAAAATCTCCTACGATGATACAGCCGGAGAAGGCGATCTGTTTTCGTTGGCAGGTATAACGGGAGCAGGTGTCGGTGACCTCGACTTTGATGGTATTAACGGTATCGATAACGTCACCAACAAGTCACTAAGACTTAACTGGGAGCAGCAAAGCAACGTCACTTCTTTTGTGATCTTCAAGATTTCCAGTGGTAACCAGATTTACGTGGATACGATCGTCAACGAAAACTCAAATGTCACTTCCTACACCGTCACTGGTCTACAGGCAAAAAAGATCCCAGACACCCATACTTATCGGGTAAGAGCTGTCGACGTTTTTGGTAATATGGATTCAAACACTTCTGATAAGTCGGCCACGCTGTTACCGAACAGAGATCCTTCACTTAACAGCTTGCCAAACCGAGACTTTTTTACCGGCGAACTCAGTCCAGCTATCAATGCCAATGATGCCTTTTCTGGTGGTGATACTGACCAAGATGGTGATCCACTCATATACTCATGTACTTACGAACGGATCACGCAAGCTGAAATTGATGCGATGACTAATACCCCAAACGGTTTAGTTCCAAATGGATCACCAAACTGTGATGATCTTCCAATCGAAGGTGGTGGCACAGCCAGCTTCAATACTGAAACCGGTATTTTATCAGGATGGACACCTCGCGATTCTGGCGGAACAACAGACGTTGACACCGTTTTCGAGATCGCTATCACCGCAGAAGATCCTTATGACGGGACTCCTTTTACAGAGGTGTTTCGCGTCGATATCGAGGCAGGTACTCCTCCTCCTCCCTCGATAACAAGCGCTTCGCCTGTAACATCAAACGTGTCAGTAACCACCGATAATACCCCTGAGGTAACTGGAACAGCACGCGCCAACATGACAATTAAACTATATGCGAACTCTTGTATCGCAGACAATTTGATTGGCTCTGGCAGTGCCGACAGCAACGGGGATTGGACGGTCACAGGCACTATCTCTGAAACCAATAACGGTACTGGCATTCCTGTTTATGCGTCTGCAACTAATGCCATCGGTAACGAATCGGCCTGTTCAACTCTACCTTTGACTTACTACTTAGATAACCAAGCTCCAAGCGTCGTTACGGTGGAAAGCACTAATCCTGTTGGTCCTGCTAGTAAGACGACTGTGACAGTTTCGGGACAAACAGAAGCTGACGCAACTGTTAAGCTCTTTGACAATAGCAGCTGCTCGGGCGCAGAAATAGCAAGCGGATCAGCTGATGGCTCAGGTAACTATGCTATTGCGGTGGATGTCTCTGCTCCATCAATAACAACTTTCGCTGCAACGGCAACAGATACAATAGGTAATTCTTCTACTTGTAAGTCTTCAGCAATCAGCTACCAAGCCTATGCTATTGGCAGTGGAATCGCCTGGTTCCAGGGTGAAGAAAGCACTCAATCAACACAACTTAACCTTGCCTCCGCTTACGCCTTAGAGTGGACGTCTGGTGATTTTGACTATGATTATTTCTCTTGGTCGAGCTCTTCCAATGCTGAGCGTGTGACCATTAAACAAAATGGTACCTATATGGTCGCAGCAACTGTTCCTCAGACTTTTATCAGTGGTACTTACCGCTCAGCAGTAAAATTAAAGGTCTATGTAAACGGTAGTGAGGTAGAGGGAACGGATGGTGAGTCTTCTTACATTAGAAACGATAGTGGTCATTCTGAGTCGTCAAGTCATATTGCCACTTTGATACCTGGTCTGAGTACAAATGATTACATCGAAGTGAAAGTTATAGGTACAGCCGGAGAAGGTGGTGATGAAGCCGTTAATATCACAAGTAAAGCGAGTCTCTATCTCGAACATATTGATACGACCTCGAGAAAAATCTTCCACGCATACTCCAATGTGGCGACAAATATTAACACCAGCGGTACGAAAATAGTTTGGGACCGCTCATTACAGGCCATTGCAGGCAACGGCAGCTCTACAGGTTTTGCTAACGCCATTTATACCCATACAAACGGCACTGAAGGCATTACTTTGGGAGAAGAGGGAGATTATCTTGTTTTTGTTAACATACCGATTTATTCGACCGGACAGAGGGTTAATCCAGCAATCGAAGTGACGCTCGGGGATGGAACGACTCAAACGATCGTTGAAGGAGGACAAGGTAAACAGGGTTACATTCGGGCGGACTCAAATCATAATAATGCATCTGTCCATTGGTCTGGTGTGATTCATGGTGTCGAAGCTGGTGAAATTTTACAGATACGTATTAAGCGAGAAGCAGAATCTAGCACAACGACCATTCAATCTGGTAATTATGCTTCACTAACTATCGAAAAGATAAATACCGATAGCAATGTTTTGTCTCTGACAGCAGACCGCCCTACAGGCTCCACCAACTGGAATCCAAGCGGGACCGATACTATTGCTTGGAGTGATAGTAAGGTTTCTGATATCACCCATTTTGGCCATGATCCGTCACTTAGCAATCATGAGATAGAGATTCAAACCGATGGTGATTACTTGTTAATCTACAATGATTCATTGACTTCATCTATACAAAGGGCTAATCCTATCATAAAAGTCTTAAAAAATGGTGTTGCAATCTCTGGCGCTGAAGTGAAATCTCATTATATTCGTGCGGTATCAAATCATAATGAGTCGTCAGGCTCACTTGTCTTCTTATTGAGGGATCTAAAGTCCGATGATGTTATTTCTATAACCACAAAACAAGAAGCTGCTGCCGGTATAGTAACGTCTGACGATAAAGCCGTTCTCGTCCTTATTCGTAAACCTTAAAATTTATTGCATCAATCAATTTTAACGCTAATCTAGCGTTGCTTTTTGTCTTTGCGATCCTTCTCAAAAGACTAGCCCGATGTCTTAAAAAACGATAAACTCTCATCAATGCTTCTATCTAATTGTATATGTGCCCATCGATGAAGGGGGCGATCTAGTGAGATGTTTTTTTGTCTTGTTGATCTTTTTCTCTGCGGGAGCGGTTAAAGCAGAGGAAAACTGTAAGTACCTTTTTGATGACTTTGGCCCAGCTGCTATTGAAGTGTGCGAGACCAGCGATTGTTATGCTTTTCGGGTCCTTGATGATAGCTTCTCTTACGATAAAGAAGAATTTCAACAGGCCGTAAAAGAGCTACTCGTCACATGGTTAGA
>CAZBDM010000376.1:0-725 GCA_964490675.1 uncultured Oligoflexales bacterium | reverse complement strand
TTTGGGTTTCCGCATCGCTTTCACGTTGAATTTTGGCTGTCAGCTCCCGATACATCCCCTGAGAGTGTTGCATCGCGCATTGTCTTTTCCAATGGTCTTCATAAATTCCTTTTTTTTCTTCCTCTGCGTATGGAGAACTGGCAGCTTAGTGATGATAAAGTAGCGATGCTTGGACAAAAAGACTATCCAGAAAGCTACGGTTTCAAGGCAGGGCGGCTGATCGCTGAACGGAGGCCTGACGCTGGCTGGCAAGAAATTATCGATTATCTCTCGCAAAGAGGCTTGAGTTGGGAAGAAGATGTCGTAGGGAGATTTGCGCTTTTCTCTACACCCGCTTTTACAGAACAGTTCAAAAAACATCTGGTTGACTGGGATCCCTTCCGACCTGAACCTCTTGTTGGACTTGACTATAATTATGTTTTTGAGTGGATTGGGCCACGGGTGTCAGCCTTTAGTTTTGATCTTGATTGTTCGGCAGAGTTTTAGCTTACTTTTGCTGACACTGTAGGCAACTTTTTTTATCCTAAGATCGACACAAAAATCTACTTAGTCAGGCAATATGAAAGTTCGTGTATTTACCCACATCCGTTCGATCTTGTTCGGCTTGAATGATCTACCAAGCTAATTCTAGACGCTTAATGGAATCTGACAAAATAAGATTTTGTTACTCGTGTGTTGTCACTCCGTGAATGGAACTGTCTGTCATTGGTTTGACATAATTTAAG
>CAZBDM010000375.1:0-5197 GCA_964490675.1 uncultured Oligoflexales bacterium | reverse complement strand
AAGGCTTGATGTGGAGGAGTTTGCCGAATCAAGAGATTCAAATGCAAATTCCCGGATTAACTCTGGTTATGGCCGCTGATGGAGCGCTCAAAGAAGAAATTGAGCGCTACCTCGCCCCAGCTTCCTGATTTTTTTGCATCGTTGGGGTTAAGTGTCATTCTGATCTGAAAGGTTTAATGCTCAGGAATTCAAGTCGTAGAATCCCTGTCTAAGAACACGACATATTCTCAATGAAAATGACTAAAATTTTTTCACATTTTAGTTTTGATGGGTCTTTTGTTGGGACGTTCGTGTCAGAAACGAACCTTTTCAAGAGACCTTAATGTCCTGTAAATTTTGACCAAAACAAGGAGCATCGCGGACAGCTGAGAGCGCCTGCATTCTTTTCCAGGAATCAAGAAAACTTGTCACAAACCTTGCAGTCATAGGACCATAATTTGTTGCCCGAAGGTAACGAAATGGAGACTATGACACCTACATGGAGTTAACATTGCAGACTTCTAGATTCACTAAATGGTATGGCTTTACAGTTTTGATGTTTGTGACCGCTTGTGGTTTTGGTGCCGGGTCTAGTATCAACTCATCAGACACGGTTTCGATTCCTGCTGATCCACATTGGATTGTCAAAGCAAGTCGGGTATTGCGCATGGACAAGGAACCGTCACCTCGTGAGATGCGAAGTTTGCAAGGACGAAGTGAGGATGAGGTTATTGCTTATTTTTTCAAAGATCCTTTGTTTATCGATACTGTACTCGATTTTAATCTTTATTTCCTAGGCTTGAAAGGATCGTCCACCTCCGGGCAGAGTCGGTCCCTTAAAAAATTCCCTCAAGTAATCACCGGGGCGCTAGCAATCAAGGAAGAAGGCGACTACTTTGACATGTTCAACTGGCGCCAACCTAAATACTTTAGTTACAGCCCCCTTTTTCTGAGTCCTGAGCTCAAGCAATTATCTCCTGATCTAGATAAGACTTATTCGCAGTTTACAAATCCCCTTGAAGGCCGCCGTGCCTTAGGTCGGGAATACAGTAAGAAGCTTTTAAACCTCAGTGAAGTATTTGCTACTGGAGATATGGAAAATGCCTGCCGGGAAGTTGAAAGCGTTAAAGAGATCTTTGGTTATTATCCATTAAATATTAACATTGATTTGGAGGAAGGCATTAACTTAGATGACGAAGTGAGTATTTGTGAAGGTGAAGATAGGAATGCAGTTGAGCCATCACATATAGCGACGACCTTAAGGAAGAAAGTTCGAAGAGTTGATACAATTTTAAATTTTTTCGAAAGTGTAGGCCCTAAAGATATACCGTACGATACAAATGCTAGTAAGGCATCGACATTTATCAGGCTAGATCACCCTTTGCCGGGATTGATTGAAGACGATGAGTTTGTAGCTTTTAGTAGTAGCTTGTGGTCTGAGCTCAGCAATTCTTCCACAAACTTTAATCGCAAACGAGCTGCATACATCCTAAAAACGTACTTTTGCGATGATCTAACGCCCATTGACATTGTACAGTCTTCCGCTGTCAATCAAATTGCCCATACCGAGAACAAACACGCCAGTGATCCTGCATGTCAGAGCTGCCATTTTCGACTAGATCCCATGGCAGGATACTTCCGTTATCATGGAGCAATCGGTTTCAACTTCGAAGACCCTTTATTAAACAGAGAGAGAGACTATCCTGTTAGTGAGCAGGACCAGGACTACTTCGCAGCGAGATTTTTCTTCGATGATCTTACAACACTAAACCAGGAGCAGTATGACGAATACTTGAATTCCTGGAGAGCTACCAATGGTAACAGTTGGCATGTGGGTTATCTTGGGGAGCAAAAGGTAGGTTTTGATGGTCCAGAAGGCACTGAGCTTGTTGACCTCTTTAAGTTTATCAGATCGTCAAAGGTAGCTCGTCAGTGCCTTACGGAAAGGCTTGCGACTTATATTCTTGGTGAGAATCAAGTGTACGATCGTGGGTGGCTACATGAGGTCGGAGCGTCCATGGATAGTGCACCAACATCAGCTATTGGTTTTAAGGATGCTGTTGCTGCTCTAGTGAAAAGTCAAACATTCAAGCAACTTGATCCCGTCAAAGGAGAGTGCTACGACTTTGCCGAGGATTATAAGCCTGAAGGAACTCCCCCTTGTGAAGTTGCATTTGTTTTAGAGAAGAACTGCGTGAAGTGTCATAAAGCTGGTAATGAAGAAGGGGATCTTAACCTTGAAAGCTGGGTTGCCACGAAGAATGGTCAATATAGCTTTAGGCACCTCGATGCCGATGAAAGAATCTACTCTAAAGAAGAATCCTTGCAAGAAATTCTTCGTCGTATCACCACGACAAATAGGCGGGAAAGAATGCCTAAGAAGATGGGCCTGGCCGCGGCTGATTTTGAGATCCTAAAAGCCTGGCTTGATAGTGAACTATCCAAACTTGGAGGTGCCCGTGATCAATAAATTACTGATGGTGGTCTTGCTGTTGTCGACGGCTGCCTGTGAACCGTATCAGACAACGCAAGGTTCTAATATTAGCAGTCGCGGTAAACAGGTAGGCCAGCTGCGAGGTTTTGAGACTATGCAAAAAATCATAGGTTCACGAATATTTAAGGATGGCTTTAATCTTAGCTCTCTAATCTCTGGATCAGACCCATTGGTTCAACTGCTGGGCGACTTCGAAAATGAAGGGGTTGATCGCAAATACCAGAACGGAGATCCTAACGGTTTAAACATCTTTCTCTGGCATGCAATGATGGATAAACTTACGAATTCCTTGGTTGCAGATTGTGATTCTGATTCAAGCCTTGAGAACAATTACATGGCACATGTTAGTGGCTTAGAAATTCCTATAACAGATGACCTTGGTTATGCGATGCAGCGGTTGTGCGGATTACAAGCAGGAGATCAATTTTTCGATACTAACGTCGAACTTAGCCTGATTTGGGACTCAGTGATGTATTACGATGCTTCTCAAGAGCATTTTAAGGATTGGGAAAGCTTTATGCAAGGTGAAGAAATGTTAGTAGAACTACTGGCATTTCCCCGTGAAAAAAGAGCCCAAGAGTGGTTGCGGCTTGGTTACAAAGCTATGTTGTTTCATCCCCGTTTTTTATTGGAACCTTAAGCCTGATGAGGAGACTGTTTAAATGAAGATTTCTCGAAGAAAAGCATTAGAACTAGGTGGCGGTTTAGGAGCGATGATGTTGCCTTCTGTTGTATGGAGTCAACCTTCACCCGATAGCAAAACATCTGGTGATTCTGCAAGTGATCCGCACTATTTTTTATTCATTTATCTACCAGAGGGTTTTGACGTCAGTTTTATGTACGATGCCCGACCTATGGCCCTAAGTGAAGCAGGTAAAATTCATAATTATACTCAGGAAGAACCGCGAAAAATTGTCGGTGTGAATGGTGAGAGTACATTCGCCACCAATCTCACTAAGCCTCTTGATACTTTTAAAGATTATTTTAGTGTAATAAACGGCGTTCATATGGCCGGCACCTTTCAAGGTCATGGCCAGAACTTAAATATGATGCTAACAGGCAATGCTTTTGGCGGCAAAAGTTTTCTTCCCTATTTGGGAAATCATCCTTTAGATACTGTGCGCTTTGGCAAATTTGTCGACAAGCCAGTTTTAAACAACAATGACCGTAGTATGATCCTTACGGAGCAATCGGCTTATGCTATATATCAAATAGCTCAAGCGAAAAAGAGCAAGCAGGACCACGCTGACAAATTCATTAGGTCCCAGGTTAGTAGAAGCGGCGATGGAAAAGGAATGTTCGCCCGGGGTGTGCGTCAATATGGTCGAGCAATTTACGATGCGAGTTCTCTACAGAATTATCTTGGTGAAGCAGAAGTTAATAGTCCAGATGCATCTCTGGGTAACCGGCTTGCTATCATGAAAAGCTATCTCACGGCCGGAGTCACTAACACAGGGATGTTAATACTAGATGAAGGAGAATTCAACGTCGATGCTCATGATAGTAAAGCTGCTGCCAGTTACCCGAAGCTAACTACCGCAATTGTTGCTCAGCTAGTTGAGATTTTCGATTTCTTAAAGAATGAAAAAGTCCCCAAGAGTAGTGATAAGACCTTAATGGACGTTACGACGTTTGTATTTACTTCAGAGTTCAGCCGTACGATGCGACAGGTTGGGAAGTCAATGGATCAAACTGGTACTGATCATAACCCATTAGGTAACTCTGTTCTCATTGGTGGCAAAGGTATTAAGGGCGGCCAAATTCTCGGTGCCACAGATTTAGATCAGGTTGATTCCAATGGAGAGTTTTCGCAAGTTTCAGGGGTCCATAGAGCATTAGAACCGCAACTCTTGAGTATGATGGGAGTACCCTTTGATTTTGAAAGGGGGCTTGCTATGCGGCAGGCTCGTCCCGACGTCTTTAAAAGCAACGACCACCTGTCTTTTTCTTCCATAGCCAATACGATCATGACCATGTTCGGGGTTCCCCAGGATCAGCACTGGGCATTTGAGCGGAATGGGGCAAAAGCCAAAATCATCAAACAACTCATTGCATAAATAAGGGTGATCTAAAGCCTTCTTTCACCGATAGTGACAACAGATCATCGGCGACCATGGTTTCTGGCCATAGATCATTAAGCGATAATGCGTCACTTTAGTGACGCCACAATTTTTATTCAAAGCCATACACTGGATGTCGAACTGCCTTTCCCACCGTGGAAGTAAAGCAGCAATACCACGCTTCAGACAAATAGTCTTCTGACGCTCTCGGAAGCTAAGAAAGGACTTGAAACAAAAGAGGATGAGACCTCCTGACTTCAGCGTTTTTTGAAGCAGTCTCGAATCTTTTCTTTTCAATGGACCGAAATTGTAGAAGTAATTTTTTTTTCGTCTAGACGACGAAATGTAGTGGCCCGGACATTGCCTTTTTCGCCCGCCGTCAGTATCGTTTCGCTATGTTTGTTCGTACTCGCAAAAGATCAAATGGCAAAACTCAGATTCAAATCGTTGAGGCTCAAAGAGTTGATGGAAAAATCAAGCAGAATGTAATCCGTTCTCTCGGAGTTGCTGTTTCCGAAGAAGAGATCGAGCAGATGGTGCGCATTGGGGAGGAAATCATCGCCTCAATGAAAAATATGACCAAACCAGTACTTTCATTCGATGACCCATTTGAAATTCATCGACCGAAGAAGCGAGCCGTGCAGCCAGCAGATAATGTGATGTT
>CAZBDM010000374.1:3195-5215 GCA_964490675.1 uncultured Oligoflexales bacterium | reverse complement strand
TTGATCGAAACCGTCCGGAACTCTAACAAGATCTTTGAGGATCTCGAAAAAATCCAAGAAGAGCTCGCCCAACAAGCTCAACAAAAAGGACCTGACGCCATTGTTGAAGAGGAGATTTCTGGCGAAATCGAACGTGTTGAAGTCGGCCGCGAACGTCTCAGTGAAATGATCAAAAACCAAGCTGCCGAAAAACTTGTCCCCCTTGGTATAGAACTTATTGACGTACAGATTCGCAGTATCAAATACGACGAAAGTATCGAAGCGCAAGTCTTCACGAGAATGATTTCTGAACGTAATCGAATCGCTGAAAAAATCCGCTCATTCGGTAAAGGGGAAGTGGCAAGAATTCAAGGTAAGCTCAACCGCGACCTCAAAGAAATCGAATCTTCTGCCTATCGTCTCGCCCAGGTTACGAAGGGTAAAGCGGAAGCTGAATCAACCAAAATCTATGCAGATTCATTAAGCGAAGATCCGAAGTTTTATGAATTTTCCAAAAACCTCGAGATCTATAAGAAATCGCTGTCCAAGAAAGGGCAGTTTATTCTATCCACTGAAAGTCAGTTTCTTAAATTGTTCGAAAAGAGTCCTTAATAACGACCAACAAATATGATCTAATGGAAAGGTTTAGAGATTTGCACTCTCTAAACTTTTTTTATTATGAAAAATCTTTCGTCAAAATAAGATCCTCAGATATTGCTCAACTAATAATTGTTGATGAATTGAGATGCTTAGATTGAATTTGTCAGCTTAACCAAAACATTACTCTTTTAGCTGGTTTCTGCTGGGGCTTTGCTTTTGCAACTCTGTTCAAACTGTAAACTTGGTTTATTTTGAACAGTTAAAGGTTTCTCCACCAGCTTCCGAGAACAACATTGATTAGTTTTTTAATTTAGGTCATCGACTATTAAAGAGTAAATCCCATGGCAAAGTTTTCTTTTAAGATCGAAAAAGAACAAGACTCAGACAAGTTAAACTTGAAGGGGGAGCTGGATGAGGACTACGTTCTCGATCCGAATGAAATTGGAAATCAAGTCAGCAACAAGTGCATCATTAACTTCAAAGAAGTCGAATCGATCAATAGTTGCGGAGTAAGAACCTGGATCAACTTTCTGCGAGAATTTGAAACTAATCGTGATATTATCTTTCAAGAATGCAGTCCAGAGATCGTCGATCAGATTGATATGATACCTAGTTTTAAAGGATCTGCGGTTGTTGAGTCTGCCTATGCAAATATGGCATGCAGCAACTGTAGTTTTGAAAAGAAATTTCTTTTCACCAAGGAACAAATCGAACAAGACAGCGAAGCCTTAAGCAAAGTGACCTGCGAAAAATGTGGCAGTGACATGGAAATTGAAACCTTTGAAGACGACTTCATCGGCATTTTTGAATAGGCGTTTGAAAGCAACTTATGACTTCGGCAGCACAAAAACTTGACTCTGAAGAGGCTTTTTTAGAGTCCTTCTTCAAAGATAACAAGAGAATCCTCAACACTCTTTTTGATGCTTATATCCTTTTTTCTGGCGACGGAACCATTGTCCGTTTCAACAAGCAACTGTTCCAGGTCATAACTCCCGACGACAAAAAAGCGTTAATGAAAAAACAGAACATGCATCTTGATGAGCTTTTTGCCTTTTCTGAAGGAAAAAAGCGTTTAAATGCAGAGTTTTTTCTTAGTCAATCAACTGAAAACCGTCTCAGTGAAATCGAAGCCGTTAACTCAGCCGGTAACTCATTTAACTTCTGGCTCAGCTACTTACCTATCAAACAAAACGAAAAAGTTGTAGGCTGCCTGGTTATCTTAAGAGATTTGACCATTGAAGCACAGCTTCAATTTAAATACCGGACAAAATCAAAACAAGCTTCTAAAGATGGACTGACTGGGCTTTATAACCGTCAATTCCTCGAAGAGACTCTCATCAGTGAGCTTTACACCCGCGAACTCAGCAAGGTTGGGGTGATCATGTTTGATATCGATCACTTCAAAAAGATTAACGACACTTACGGTCACCTAGCCGGCGAC
>CAZBDM010000374.1:2609-3185 GCA_964490675.1 uncultured Oligoflexales bacterium | reverse complement strand
GCACAACTCATCCGTGCTGGCTTTCGTAGAGATGATCTGGTCTCCCGTTACGGTGGTGAAGAGTTTATCGTTCTATCGCCAAACATGCCGGTGGAAATCGCCATGACTTCTGCCGAAAGGGTAAGAGCAAGTGTTGAAAGCATGCAGTTTGACTTCGAGGGTCAAAAATTCAAAGTAACAATCAGCGGCGGCGTCGCTTTAAAAATCCAAGAAACCACTTGGCAAAAAGTCATCCAAGAAGCTGACGAAGCGCTCTATTTTTCCAAATCCCACGGTCGTAACCAAATCAAAAAAGCCTAGAATCCCCCCTTTAGCTCTTTGAATTCATAATGCTTTTATAATTGGCTTTACATTCTTTTGAATTTTTTCCGAAGCCTATCAAGACGTTGTTAACTGGGGGCTATCATTATGAAAATCTTAAGCAATACGCTCTACTTTTCACTAGTCACATGTCTGTCTTTTGGGATTTTATCCTGCGGAGATGACAAGAAGGATAAACATCAAAATGATGGAGGCCCATGCTGCGACGGCGGCCCACAGCCAAACACGTTAGCGATCGATCTGTCCAATGCAAAA
>CAZBDM010000374.1:0-2599 GCA_964490675.1 uncultured Oligoflexales bacterium | reverse complement strand
CTCGCGATCCTAGAGTCGGATGGCAGTGAAGCACCGGCGAATACAGATTCTTCGAGCGACTCATCAAGTCTTTGGCTACTTGATGAGAGTTCCGACGGCAACCTTGTCAAACTTGATGAAAACGGTGATCTTCAGTCGGCTCTCACCCGAACGACTGAGTTCAACGAGTTTAGCCACGTTGAACCAATGCCCCGGGTCAGCGCTATAGGCTTTTCTCCAAACGGCGAAGTTTACATGCTCTTTGAGCATTCATTCTTCTATCGTCAACCTGAGGATGATGGCGACCCTAATAACGATCAAGGGCAGGACTATCATAGTCCTTCCAGTGAATACACCTGTCAGCTTTTTAAGGTCACCAGTAAGCTCTCTGATGCTATCAGTAGCTCGGCAGACCTCAGCAGTGGATCTTCTAACCTAGAATGTGTGACCAATACTCACGAAATTCCGACTTGGCGTACTGAGCGTGTTATGCAGTTTGACGCAGCCGGTAACCTTTATTTCCCAGCCCATATTTCAGGGACCAACAAAGACATCTTTTATGCTTATAATGCCGAAACAGGTGAGCTCACAGAAAAGGTCAATGCCAATATCTGTTACCGAGATGTCGAAGTAACGAGAAACGGAGGTATCTTTTATACCGGTACAACTAACAATGGCTCTGGCGATTGCAGTGGAACAAGCTTTTTCCGTTATATTTCAGGCGATGATGAACTCGTCGAAGTTGCCCGTGATTGGTGGGAATTCGTTTACGCCTCTGAAGTCGATCCTAACGAGCCCGACAATAACCGAATCTTATTTTACGGACCTGATCCTGATACTTCCAGTGGTTTACCAAGTTGGGATAGTGCTTGTCTTTATCGCTTTGATCCGACCAAAGATGCGGCCAATCGTTCAACTAAAATCGCCAAGTGCCTCAATAACATTTGGGACTGGGTTGAAGCACGCGAGTTCTCTGGTGCCAACAGTGAAAATCCACCTCTCGAGACGCGTATCGCCAAGAAAACCCGGTGCGAATCAGAGGGGCAAGCCTTTATCGGTGGTTCCGGTATCTCGCAACTCGAGCAAACAGCCGATGGAAAAATTTATGTTGCTGGTGAGATTAAAAAGAAGATCGGTGGAACTTTTACTTGTGAAATGGACATCAAGGAAAGTCACTGTTCTTCCTTAGACCCAAGCCACACTACGAAAGGTACTTGTGAAGCGCAAGGCTATACTTGGAAAATCGTTGGATCGTGTTCTGACAGTCAGTTCACCACTAAACAAGGTTGCGAAGATAATTCTGGGACCTGGTACGAAAACTCAGAATGGTATAACGAAGTCGATAGCAATGCCTGTATCGTTACAGACGATAATAGTAAGAAGGATGAATCCAAAGGTATTTATTACAAACCAAACTGGAACGTCCGCTGGGCGCGCTGCGAACAGCCACAATCTAATGGTGGTGGTGATGGTTGGACAACGACAATCAAAGGTCTCGCTTTTGTTGACCCTGACTCCACCAGCGACAGCGAAAAACTTCTTGTACTTCTCTCAGAGGAAGACGAGGTCGTCACTAACTTTAAGATTATCAATAAAGATGGCACCGACCATCTTTACTACTCATCCTTTCAAGGAGGTCAGTACCAACTAAAATCAGTCAACTACCAAAACAGCACAGCCACGCGAAAAACACTGCTGCTTGATTACGAGGTCTATAATTTAAGCGTCGACCCGACTGATAGTGAAAGAATCCTCTTTGATGGTCTCTACTTTCCCCAAAACCAGTATCAGTTCGGTACGATCAATCCAAACCTCTCTGACACAAGCTCAGTTGGACAAGACCTGCAGGTGAAAGACGGTCTGACAGGACAAATCAAGACCTTAATGATTATTCCGGAATTCTAAAAAGAGGAGTTTGGCTAACACATACAAAAATCATAATTTCACAGTAACGCATTGATCTAGTGAAAATCTTTTTCTCTTCGCGTGTTAGTTAAATCCTTTTCAAACGGTAAGAATGCACTCCCTGAAATCAATTCGGCAGTTTTAAGGGTATGGAAATTTCACTCCCTCTGAAGTCTTAAGCCATTAATTTCATTGGTCATAATATTACAATTAAAGTTCTTCAACAACAGTACGAAGTCTATATATGGATGAGATGAATAAATATTTTAGAGAATTTGAGTCCAAGAAGAACAAATGAGTTCTTCGCGGGCTAAGTCAAAATGGGTCATTAGCAGGTGCTAATAAAGTGAGTCAAGAAATTACATGTTAAACTCAAAATTCTTTAAACTTATTCTCACCACCGCCGCCATTGTCGGTCTTTTGTCGGCTTGTTCGTCGGAAAAGCCGCCAACTGCCGGTCAACCTGTCATCAAAATCGTCAGCGGTGATGGTCAGCTTGGAGAAGTCGGACAAGAATTTCCCGAGCCTATTGTTTTAAAGGTGGTCGATCCGACTTCTGGAACCGGCATTCCTAGCGTTGTGGTTAATGTTACGCCCGTCACATTAGAAAATGGCGCATCTCTCGTCGTTGCTTCCTCTATCGTCACTAATGCAGAAGGAACAACACAAGTCAAAATCGTCGGGGGTCAGAAGGCAAACTTTGTCACTGAGTTTA
>CAZBDM010000373.1:0-5219 GCA_964490675.1 uncultured Oligoflexales bacterium | reverse complement strand
GTTGAGGGTTGGCATAAAGGTTACACGATGACCTATTACGGAGGTATCCGTCAGCGCATCTTTTCACCGATTTATATTTCTTCAGAAGCGGGAGTCAGAAAGCTCATCACTGATCTTACCGACTCCAATGGTGATTCAGTTTACCGACTAGAAACGGGCTATGGATCTTTTTTGAAAGTTTCTGTTGAAACTTGGTTTTGAGTGCTCAACGCTGCCAGGCCGGGCTGTAGGCTTTCACCTTCGTTTTGTCTAAGGATCTGAGCCACAGCCAAAGTTGACTCATTTCTCCTTTTTCAACATCTTTTTGATTGGGCATCAGTAGACCTCTGGTCATTTGGTCATGGAACATAAACTTAACCATATTGTAAAGATGAGCTGGTTTTCTCTGCTTGTATATCGGCAAAGGATCGAGAAAATCCCAACCAAAGTCTGCCCCTACTTGTCTTACACCGTGACAGTACTGACATCTTTTTTTG
This sequence comes from uncultured Oligoflexales bacterium, assembly GCA_964490675.1. Classification (GTDB taxonomy): domain Bacteria; phylum Bdellovibrionota_B; class Oligoflexia; order Oligoflexales; family JAWKNZ01; genus CAZBDM01. The sequence goes on along the minus strand of CAZBDM010000373.1, from coordinate 4,743 downwards.
AAAATTTCGAATCCTGAGCGGTCCTCGTTTTTGGCAAGGAACTGTTTGTCGTAAGCATCTTCATTGACGAACTCGATTGCTTTTAGGCTATTGCCGTGTAACCAAGGAGTGAATTCACCTTGCTTAGGTGGAGTGAGCTGTTTGGTTGTCTGTTTAGGTTCTAGTTGTACTTTTACGTATGGGTGCCATGGATTTTCAATGACAATCTTGTTTTTTGAAAAGATCATCGGACGTGGATCTTTAAACTCTATCGTATCGTGGCTTATCATTGGAAATTCCACTGTAAACTTAGATTTTTCATCGACCTTTATACGACGTGCTATAAAGATGTTTAACTTTTTAAGAGTTGCGAGGTTTTGCTCTAACGGTACAGGAATAAGCATGCCATTTTCGAAATGAAGCAATGCGAGATCATTGCCTCGTGGTACTTTGTAGCTTTTGATAATGCGTTCAAGCTCAACACCACGAAAGCTGAAGGTTTTTCCATACTGAAGATCAAAAAGTTTTTTCTCATGATTCTTAAAGCGATCAAGATCGAGTCTCTTGCGGCTTTTTTGGCTATGACTGCGACCATCATCGTAAAGGCCAGGTGCCCTTGTCCAAAGGTGCACGTAACGTCCGTCAAAGTTCTTAGCTTTTTCTGAGGCGGAGATCTCTGCAGATATCACTGCGAAGACAAAGAGAGATAAGAAAATTTTCATCAATGGGAATTCCTTAAAAGTAATAGCGGCCACCTATGCCAAACCCCATGTTAAAAGTGGTTGAGGGAAAGAGGCCGACGCTAGGGACCATTTCAAAAAAGACGCCAATAGGTCGGTCGGGGAATAGAAAATTGACCCCGAGCGGTACTCTAACGCCTAGATAATCTTTTTTGCTTAGCGAGACATACCCCCCTAAGCCATAATAAAGGGGGAGTTTACCCTTGTTAACCTTTACAAGATGAAACTCGTGAAGTAAGTAATCGGCGCTAAAAAAAAGACTTCCGCGTCCTAAGGTTGTCCATGCCAAAGATGCATCATAAGCTTCTGTTTCGCTGACCCAGTATTTGCCAGTTAGACCTGTCGGACGACCGATGACAAGACCAACCCCTTTTCTTTCTGTTTTTTTTGCCATTAAGCTTGGCCTCGAAGCTTGGCCATAGGATTGTGGCAAAAACAGAGATAAGAAAATCACCAATACACCTAACAACCGACTCATCTATCTTCGCCTTACAAAATAATGAATGAATAAACTTTGTTTATTATAGATGAGATTTTAAGGGGAGCCAAAAGATTTCATCCACGGCCTTAGAGCCGTGGATGAAGGTGATTTACTTACTGCCTTGAGGGAACACTAAGATGAGTCTATTTTGTGCTGCAATAGACTCAAGAGGTAGACGTCCAATTGACAAAGGTCGACCATGAACCAGTTGATGACGACCGAATACGGCGATGTCTGCTGCAAAAGAGTCAGCTTGTTTCATGAGTTCCTCTGAGATTTTACCAGAAGCAATACTTCGGACGAACTTGCCGCCTTTTTCAGAAACGACCTTTTCAAGATCAGCACCGCGTTCTTCAAGGACTTTTTTCCTATTTTCAAATTCTTCGGCGAGGACCTCTTCGGGATCTGGGTTTTCAGGATTGATAGACTTCCAGGTTTTAGCAAGAAACTCGGTAAAGCTATCGCTTAAGTCATCAAAAAGGCCACCGTGTACGTGAACGTGGTTAACAGAGGTGCCAGGAAGTGCTTCAACAAATTCGTAGGTGCCATCGATAGCTGCTTTGCTGTGGGGTTCAAGATCGTCTGCGACGATGAGTTTGAGATCTTTTTTCGCCATAATATCGCTGGGGCATTTGTCGTTGCAAATCATTACAGGAATAGGTGAGTGGCTAGCAACTGATAGAGCTTCTGAGAAGCCATGGAGAAAAGATCCACCGGCCAACTTTGTTGTTGCGGTGAAGATCATTGATGCTCTGTTTGCGACTGCGTCAGCAATGATTCCGCTTTGGACGTTATCAACAACCACGTTTGTAGAGACCTCTATATCTTTGGGGACATTTGCGGCGATACTGGCAAGTCTTTCATTTGCTGCTTCTACGGCTAAAGCTTCGACCCTTTTTGCCATGCCTGGCATTGCAAATTCTCTTGGTAGATAGGCAGTCCACGGGCCATCAACGAGAGCTTTCGTACTATGGACAAGTCTTAGTGACATTCCTGTTCGCTGGGCCAGAGAGACCGCTTGTTTTAGGAGTGGGTTGGCGTTGTCATCAAATCCAACTGCGACGACACAAGTTTTGTCTTTTCCAATGAATCTATTTGTCATGATGAATCTCCTTGGTCCCTAAAGGATGGTTGCCACTCTTCGGCTAAGCAATTGGCATGCCAAAGGAAAATTTAATAATTCGAATCGATATTTACGTCTTCGTGATTAAATTAACACAAATAGTGGCAAATCACGAGATTGGTTTTTTGTCGTAGAGTAATTGCTGGATTAGATCCGTATTGAAAAGCATACAGTCAAATTTCGTGTAGACGCCATGTCCGAAGATATCGCGCGGTCCTAAACGATCGTTTGATGACAAGGCTTCGCTGTAGTCAACCAAAGCTGTTGTACCAAAAGGGGATACACGTATTTTGCTCTTTATGTTCTCCGCCCAAAGAATAGGATCGATGCCTTTGCCTAAAACTTGGTCAAGGTCGCGATTGAGTTTTCTGTCCTGCGGACCCAGTGCAATAAAGTCAGATCCCATCAAGCCCAGCTGTTGGATCAGATCGCCCTTCTGTTTCTTAAAGAGCCGCCATTTGTTTTGCGCTTGAGGTTGATCGCCAACATGATTGACGATGTGAAGAAGACGCCCTCTCATGACGTCAGGCCATGGGTAATAAACAGGGGTACCTAGCGTAACGTAGTCGATGTGATAATCGGAAGGCTGGTTCACACACAATAATAGTGAACGGTCCGCGGGTGTCAGATGACCTTCAGCAATTGACAAGATATTCTTGGCAAGTGGGCTCTTTTCTTTTAGATGACTCAGCAAAGCAAAAACCTGTCCAGCGTGACTATGGCCGATAAGAAGAACTCGGTTTTTTGTCTTATTGAATTGAAAATCATTCATCTGCTGATTGATTGTTTGAAGGAGTCTTAAGGCAGCTTTTAGTCTTGCAGCATGGTGGTTTTGTGAAGACCAGAAAAAGTTAAAACTGACAACCGATGATTGTAAAGAAGTCTCAAAGACGGATCGGTATGATTCTAAAAAATTCCCCGTATCTCCAAAAATACGATCCCTCAGTGTAAGTTTTGGAATGTCGGGGTTTGTTAAATTATGAGATTTTTTTCTGATGATTTCTTTGAAGCCAATAGGATCTTCTCCAAGAAAAGTGCCGTGAACAAAGTAAACAAGCTTAACATTGTTTTGTTCGAATGACTGACCACAGTCTCGCATCAGGTTTTGCCATTCAATCAATTGATTCTCGTAGCTGAGATCTTTGTTATTAAACTTAACGATGGGCTTAAATCGATAAAAAGCAAATGGAGCCTTGGGATGGGCGCTCGAATAAATGGGCAAGAGTCTTGTGCGCGATCTTTTGTGCAGATAGACGACTATAACAATGCCAAAAGCGGCAAAGAGTCCCAAAAAAAATATGATTAAGCCATGATCTTCCAAATTCACTCCTTTTTGCCAACATCTTCCAAAATATCATTTGAAGATTCCTTTTCCTAAAAAAATAAACTGCTTATCTAAAAAAAATACAGGTTTAGAACTAACTGCCGATGATTTCTTTAAGGAGATTTGGTCGATGTATATTGTTGATGGTGAAAATGCTGTTTTAAGAAAAGGGCGAGCGAATTCGTCGGACGATCGCCACGTTCTCGAAGAACCGCTTATGGTAATCACGCGACCTTATGGTATGCGTTTTTATACCTTCTGGCTTGAGATGTTGAACCTCAATGCAACGCATTTTTTGCTTAAGTCACCAAGCTACGGATTTATTCCTTATAAAGAAGGTACGCGTATCCATGCGACTGTTGATCTTAGAGGGAAAATTTTTGACCGTCCTCTCCATTTTGTTCTCGGGGTAGATAAAATCGTAGATACTGAAAAACGTCAGGCTTTCGAGGTTTCAATCGTTGAAATTATTGGAAATCACGCCCACCTTTTCGAAAAAGGTCTGCAAACCCTTGGATTTGTTATAGATACAGATAAAATGCGGCGCAACTCTGCTTGAAAAGTCAGCTCATTAGTGTCATAACGGATTTCGAGTGGACTATTTGAGAGATCTCGTTTTTGAACAAATCACTTACAATTATCAATGTTCTCTTTATCACAACGGTCGCCGTCGTTGCTCTTCTTATCCACTTAAAAAGACAGGCAACGACGACAAAAGTCTACACGAATACACTTCCGGAAGTGGGAGAGGTTCTTGACTTCTCATTTAATGATCAAGATGGAAACGTGGTGGAAAAAGCTTCGATGGCTGGGAAAGTATGGCTTTTCAATCTTTTTTTTACTAACTGTGAAGGGCCTTGTCCTGTTTTAAGCCAGAAAATTTCTGCGATCGACAAACGCTATAAAGACCGTAGTGACTTCGCAATCCTATCGTTGAGTATCGACCCAGATCGCGACAATATTTCAAAACTGAAAGCTTACGCCAAACGTTATAAAGCTTCTCCTCAATGGAGGTTTTTGACGGGAGAGAAAAAAGACATCATCTACTTCGCTATCAAAGCTATGAAACTTCCTACCGACGTCAATCCTGACCTTC
>CAZBDM010000372.1:3496-5223 GCA_964490675.1 uncultured Oligoflexales bacterium | reverse complement strand
CGTCAGTCTCGTCTTTCTTCTTCACAAATACCGTTTCGTTTTAAAACGTCTCTTCCGTAGCAATCCAAACTGTTTAAGGTTGGGAGGCTGGCCAAAAGAATTCACCAAAAAGATTTCTCACAAAGAGTTTCTCTCCAAACCTTGGAAAGAAGCCGCGCTTCTTCTACTTAATATGAACCTCACTAAGTTTTGCGACTTCAACGTCAAAAATTTTCTCTTTGAAGAGCCACGGATCGATACCTTCGAAATGCGTATCTTCCCTGGGTGGATGGATCCCTATCCATGTCTTGTCGCAGCCCACGTGACCTCAAAGATTTTACAGCTGGCCTTACAAGGAGAGCATTTAAGCTTCCAAAAACCACTCGATTGGCACCGCCAATCTCTTGAGACTCTCTTCGAAGAGTTGAAGCTTTCAGAAGATCTTTTTCATGATGTTTCTCTTTTTGACATGAGTCCTCTTTATCCAACAGAGCTACAAGCGAGCTTAAGTCATCAGCCGCGTGTCGTGCGGTAGAGTGGCTAGTCTTTGGCACTGTTGTATGATTGCCGCTTCTTATTGGAATAAAGCTCTTGTGATCAAAGTCAAAGCTCGCTTGTTGCGATAAAACTTTCTTTCTTTTCCTATGAAAAAGCATCCCGTAAAATAACGACTGAAGCCCATCCCACATGATTGTTGAAAAGAGGAAGAATATGTCGAAAAGTCTAATGATGTTAGTGCTTTTGAGTTTGGCGCTGGCCTGTGGTGAAAGCGATGACAATGACGACAAAAACAAAACTTCTGATCCAAATTCGGACGTTGATCGTACCGGAACTCTTGCAGTAGACGAGAAAGTTGTCACTCCAGGTGAAGGACTTGATTTGATTTCAACTTCAATGAAATCAACTGGAGAAGCGGGTCAAACGAGTCCTGGGGCATTGGCTATAAGCTTGACCGCAGAAGAATGTGATGAAGACAAAACGGTCTCAGTCGATAAAGACAAGGTGATTCAAAATGGTCAACAAGGAAAATATGCAGCTTTGTTTGCTTACTGTAATCTAACTAAGGTCACTAATGGACCTGATACAGCGCAAGGTGCTATAGCAAGAGTGAAAGGGGTCCTTTGTTTTCTCGATGATCAAATCGAATATGAAGGTCAACCACAAAATCTGACATTAAAGTTTGATACTGATTGCTTTACAGAAGGCTTCATAAAAAACGTCGAAGAATCACTAGGTAAAACAGAAATTGAAGCAGTTGTAACCGGCTACGAAGGTGTGCCTGATGACTTTGAAGGAAATAGCGCCTTTAAAAAGGCTATTAATATCGAAGCCAAAGAAGTTGGGTTTTATTACCGGGTGCTTTTTAGCCAGGATATTGAAAATAAAACTCTCGCGGTATCGATCCGAGATGGTCAAGCTGATGATAACGACAAAGCTGCTTTTGCGGTTTTTTTAGATCGCAGCGAAAACGGAGTTGTTCGCTACGAGGGGCTATTTGAGAGAGATTCGAGGCATGTAAGAACAGTCGTGAAGGGTGCTTACGATATTGAAAATACAAAGTTTACCAGCGTAACAGACCTGCAGTTTTTGTCCTGGGAAGACTATGGAACGAGTCCCGCTCAAACTCTATTTATTACAGTCAAAGGTAGTCTTGACGATGGCTACAAAGCTCTGTACGGCTCGAGTGGAAGTGGAGAGAAATTCGATGTCAATTCCTATGATGTCACAGTAGATAATGCTTATTGTTA
>CAZBDM010000372.1:0-3486 GCA_964490675.1 uncultured Oligoflexales bacterium | reverse complement strand
TGAAAGTTCTGACTTTGCTTTTATTAAAGCGGTTATTGCCAATGATGATGGTTATTTAAATCCTTTTGATTGGTTTAAAGATCATGGACCGCTTGTCTTTGATGATCTCACCTTCGCTGCTGAATAAGACTAATAGATTTATCTAAAAGGCTCGGTATCACGCCGAGCCCTTTTCCTTTTTGCGAGATTTGTTAAGTTAGATATTTTCTTATGGCTCTCGATAATAACCAGCTTCATGGACAGCCTGATTACGAAACCAAAACTTTGTCCCTACTACATAAGGTAAGCCTAGAAAGTATCGCCAACCATCTTTATCCTCTGCACCGATCTCGCCATCTTTATTAACGTCAAGATCGTAAGCAACAAATCCTTTTGCTTCTGAGCCGTCATCCAAGGTTAAATCGGCGAGCTCTTGATCTTGACCCACTTGATAGCGGCTACCGCCAGCTGACACGATGCCTGATTTTGGCTGTCCTACAAAGCCTTCCCAGATATTGTAGACATTACTAAAACCACGTCCTTCGTATGTTTTGAGACAGTCATCATACTCCACTCCCTGATATCCCTTCAGGTCGCAGATAATCGTTGGCTTAGCAAGAATATTCGCTGCAAGCACACTTCGAAAGCCCGTCCGACAAAGTGCAGCGATGGTGATAGACTTATTTCGAAATTTCGATTCTACCTGTAAAAATAGTTCTTCGGGATCCTGCGCAACACTATTTACGGTTCCTTCAGAACAAGCGCCATCTTCTGTACGCGCATCATTGACACATTCTCTATAAATCCTCGGATAGGGGAAGTGAAACGCCCCTCTTGGATGATTAAGCTTATACTCACTTGCATCTCTTACGTCGATAATGACGAAGTTTTTCTTGAATTTAAAAATATTTTTTTGATTTTCAAGATAGGCCTTTGTCGCGCTGATTTCACCTTGATAGTGACGTTCTAGGAAATAGCGGTTGCCTCCCGACTCTTGCGAGTATGCCTCTGCTCCCAAGAAAAATAGTAAAGCAAGCGACCCGATTTGAAAAAACAGTGATTGATACGGTTTCATCAACCCTCCTCTAAGCGAAATGTTTTATTAATTTCATTGTTCATCTGAAATACAAAATTTCTAGCAATAACCAGACCTAAGGTTTTTAACCTTAACATGCCTGCTTTTCGGAATTGCCTTTTGAAAAAAACACAACACACGCCCATGTATTTTCATGTTGTCATGTTTCCAAGAGACCAGACGTCAAGAATTTCTTGAGAGGATAAAGACAACCCGCTAGTCTTGCGTTAAAAAAACTTATCTTCAGTTTTTTAGATGTGGCAATGACTCTTCAATCAATACCCAGAAGTAAAGTTGAGGGATGTTTTTTGAAGATGATATCTTTGGGGTTTTTCGCTTACAAATAAGTATTTTTTTCAGGCTCGATAAAAATCAACTTTGGCATGTAAATCGCTAGATCCGAAAATAAGGGTTATTGCTCACAGTCTAACCGCTCTCGCATTGTCTCGGCAAAAATGAAAGGTACTCATCATAGGCTGCATTCAGCTCATTACCGTCTTGAAATATTTTGTCTACCTAATCAGAGAGAGAACTTCCTGCATCATTACTTAAATAGATTTCGAGCAATCAGCTCTTTCATAATCTCATTGGTGCCGCCATAAATCCTTTGTACTCTCGCATCGACAAACTGACGCGCGATCGGATACTCTTCCATGTAGCCATAACCACCGAAAAGCTGTAGGCAGCGATCCGCTACTTCAAACTGAGCGTCGCTGGCCCAGTATTTTGCCATACTGACTTCTTTGACAATGTTTTCTCGCTTTGCGTGACGAATGATCAAATCATCGACGAAAGACTGGGTGACTTGGCATTTAGTGGCGAGTTCAGCAAGTTCAAAACGAGTCGTCTGTAGGTCAGCGATGGTTTTGCCGAAAGCTTTCCTTTCTTTTACATATTTGATCGTTTCATCAAGACAGCCCCACATGGCAGCAGCACCAGAGATAGCGATAAGAAGCCTTTCTTGTTGTAGGTTATTCATCAGATATTGAAAGCCTTTACCTTCTTCTCCAAGCAGGTTGTCTTTAGGAACGAGACAGTCTTCAAAGAAGAGCTCAGAAGTATCCTGGGCATGAAGACCGATCTTCTTGAGGTTTTGTCCTCTTTTAAATCCTTGTCTGTCACCTTCGATGGCAAGAAGACTAATGCCTTTATGGGCTGGCTTAATGTCGAGATCTGTCTTGACGGCTACGATAAATAAATCTGCTGTTTGACCATTTGAGATAAAGGTTTTTGAACCGTTCACGCGGTAGTGATCACCTTCGAGAGTGGCTTTCGTCTTAAGAGTCGAGACATCGCTGCCAGCTTCTGGTTCAGTCATAGCGAGGGCGAGAATTGTTTCTCCATTGATACATTTGGGAATCCACTGGTCTTTGAAAGACTCGCCAGCAAGCTGATTGATATAGGGAAAGCAGATATCGTTATGAAGAGGGATAAAGACACTTGGTACGGCCAAGTAATAAAGTTCTTCAGAAATAATCACAGAAAAGAGAAAATCGGCTGCGACACCGCCATACTTCTCATCAGCAGATGGACAGAGAAAACCCTGCTTACCGGCCTTCTTCCACAATTCTCTCGGTACAAAGCCTTGGTCTTGCCAGCTCCCGTAATGTGGCAGGATTTCTTGTTTGACAAACTTTCGGAAGGCCTCTCGAAAGAGTTGGTGGTCTTCTTCAAAGACGGTTCTTTGCATGGCTTTTCCTCTAAACGATAGCTCTTTCTTATTGAGGATATCCTAACAGATTTTCGCAGACTGGCTTTTCATATTGCAAGCAAGGGAATCGAACAACATTTCGGTGACCTCGCAACAATTTAAAATTATTGAATAAATGAATTAAATTTTTGGTATTGATTTTGCGTCCTTGCAAAAGCGGCTCTGTTCATTTTTAATACACTTCGGTGCTTCTCGCCTGAAGCACAAAAATCTAGCCAGTCACTCGACTGCACGCAAATCTATCCTGTCCATCCCTTTTTGCGATGCCTGACGATTCTTTTTAAGGAGTACTCCCATCATGTCTGTTAAATTCTGGCCTATCATTTTAATTGGTCTCGCCGCCACTTCATGTGGATCAAGTAAAAGTAAAAGCGAAAAAATCGTTAAGCTTTCTCCCGTGGCTGAGGAGGTAGAGATTGAAGCGAGCGAAGAAAACGCAAACTTCACCCTGATGTCAGCTTATGTAATGGAAGAGGGAACCCCAGACAAGCACGTTGATCACATTGCAGTGCGTTTGCAAAACTCGTCAGATAAGACACAGTGTAAGGTTCAACTAAAATCTTTAAAAGCATACACCAAAGAAGGCGAGGAAATTGATCAAGCTGGTATGGTCGATTTAAAGATTGCCGAAGGCACCGAAGAGACTGCAGCTCGCACGGATCATTGTCTTGCGGCAGGCGAAACAGGTTACGTAATGTTTGAAAGCTACCGCTTCTTTAGA
>CAZBDM010000371.1:0-5241 GCA_964490675.1 uncultured Oligoflexales bacterium | reverse complement strand
CCACAAATCTAGATTGAAAACTCCTGAATGAGTCGAGAATTTCAAAGGAAAGCTTACCCGATCGCTTTTATAGATGATATGAAGAGGCTTAATATTAATCGATCTTCCCAAAATATTCTCCACTTTAACTGCCAGAAATGCAGCTCCAGGCTTGAGGTAGTATTTTTGCTGGGAGGGAGAAACCTCACTAAATCCATTCTTCTTGAGCCATGCATTTAAAGCTCCTCCCGATGCTTTTTTTAAAATTTCAATAGGCGTGATAAGATAGTTACCAACTTTTTGAGGTTTATGGACTTTGATTGCAGATCCTTTAATCCCTCTCAAGGCTCTGCCATCTCCCCCTGTATACTGAGGAAGAGAAACCCCAGTAGCAGCCCTCAGATCATTGAACAATTGTCTTTCTTCTTTTCGATACTCAACGGGAAGTGAAGAGACTGGGATCACCCAGGCAAGAGATTTCGGCAAGGGTCCCTTATCCACACTACTTATGCTCGTACCTACGATCAAGTGAGCAAATTCTCCGTCATGATAGATAAAACCCTCTTTTGTTGTTTCCTTAATCTTATTGGAGTATCCCAAGGGGGTATGGATACATGAAAAACCCTGTGAGGAAAGAATGAAACTAGCACAGACAAAAAAGAAATATAAGAAATACACTGTTTTTCCCCTCTACTGAGAACTCTCTCGTGAAAGGGTGTCTCCGAGGTATTCCCAATCACTGTAAAAATCTTCTTCTCCCTTTCCATTTTGCCCGTAATCTTCAACCACTGCAGCTAAAATTTCACTGGTAGTCATATTTGTTGACTCATTAAACATCATATCCATATTCCATATAGTGAATATGAATACTGCTGCAGCCGCACAAAACCCAAAGATCGTTTTCTTATAAAAACTCACTCTTCTTTGCCTTCGAAATGCTTCAACAATTTCTTCTTCATGCCCGATCGGTGGTTCTGGAACCCTCGGAGCGTTATCCTTTAAAAATTGATCGCTATCAAAATGACTCATGCTTTCACCCCTAAGCTTTCTAACTCTTTCTTAAACTTTTGACGGGCTCGACTAAGTTTGGATTTGCACGTACCTTCTGCAATATTCAGGATGTCAGAAATTTCTTTTATACTAAAGCCTTCGACGACATGTAAGATTAATACACTGCGATGATCAAGCCTTAAACCGGCGAGAGCTTTTTTTACGATCTCTTCATTAGATATTTTTTTACTTAAATCATCTTTACCTTTCACATCATCGAGACCGGTTTGACTGTCAGGTAATCGCTTTACTTTCTTTAGGTAATTTAGAGTCTCGTTAATAGCTATACGGGTGAGCCAGGTTTTTAATGAAGAATTCTGTTTAAATTTCGATAGACTCTTCCATGCCTTGATGAAAACTCTTTGCAAAATATCTTCTAAGTCATTATCAACGCCCATTCGAAACACAACAGCTCTAATTAGGGGTGAGTAAATGCGATAAAAACTCGTAAAGTCCCTTAGAGCTTCGTCTCTTTCAGAAGAAAGAGACGGTTTCTTCTGATTGGTGATATGTAATTTTCCAACTTTGCTTGACAAGCTGTCATTCCTCTCCACCATCATACATCATAGCATCGCTTCCGGATCCATTCATTGGCCCTTTATCAGACCTAGGACCTTTCCTAAAATTACCTTTATTTTTTTTCATCCGATGTTTTCTACCTCTTTGACTCGTCATAATTTCCTGAAATTTTCTTCTTTGCTCGGCTGTCAAGATTGCTCTTGTAGAAATCATACCATCAAACCTTAACCGCATCACATTGACTTTTGCTTCTATCATTTTTTCGTGGTGTTTTTTTAATTCATCATCGCTGATATTGGCCGAGTCGATCGCTTGTTTAAAAGCTTGCCTGGCTTCTTGTAAAGCCTCTCTTGCATCTTCATTTTTTTTACGATTTTGATCGTGAAGATCTTTTATTTTTTCTTCTTGCTCACTGCTTAAATTTAGTTGTGAAAAGACTTGCTGCATATCTCTAGGGCCGTGTCGCTTGCCCCAATGACCTTTTGCATAGGAAACACTAGAAAGTAGGATACACAAACTCAGTATGACTCCAGATTGTTTAAACATTTTTCTTCTCCTAATGTTGAATAACGCTTCTCATTACATTAGACAACTTACCTCGCCAGAAGGTTCCATCAAAAAATAAAAAAAATCTTTCCTTAACGAAATATTATCATCTTTGATCTTTTTTTCAGGATGACCCAATATCTTAACAGATTGTTTTAATAATACGTTTTTTTGAAGTTTGAGATTATCTTAAGGACTATGTTTGCCATCCCGATAGCCTTTTTGAGGGTGGGAGTAGAGTAAATGAAAGCAAAATTGATGAGAAATGTGGTCTTATTAGCGGCAATGACAATCATGTTGTCTTGCGGTGGCCTCAGCCCGAAGGGTAAAGACGATAATAATAGTTCAGATCCTGGCAACGATCCACATGCAAATGTTGATAAGGATGCAAGCTATAACTCTGGAAGCGCACTAGATGCCCCACCAGAGTGCAAGGTAGATAAAGATGATATCGCCTTCGCAAACAGTGTTACTCAGAACATGTTTGGTCGTGATTTAAATGATGAAGAAAAAGCAAAAGTAAATGCCGAAGGATTTGACCGTACTGTTTTTGTTCAAGATGTCGTTTCTTCGCCTGAAGCCGATACAGGTATAAGCCGATTTGTTACAAATCTATTTAACCTTGCCGACATCACCCCAAATATGGATCTTGAAGATGACGCTCTTCTTCAAGACACTACTTTGGTCGCTCAATTGAAACAAGAACCTATCCAGCTCGTCTTACGTAATAAGGATAAAAAATGGGACTGGTTTTTTACTACAAAAGATGTTTACTGCACTAAAGAAACAGCCAAAATCTATGAATTTCCAGTATTAGAGGAATCCGGTTTCGTTGCCTGTAAGCTACCTGAAGATCGCGCTGGCTTCCTTGGACTTGCGTCTGTTCTGAGAGCAGTCCCAAGTGATTTTGTTTCTGTCAACAACAATTACAAACGGGTCGCTTTCGCTCTTTATTTAGCCCAAGGATTTAAACTTTTAGCGGCTACCAACGGAGATTCGGGAGAGGGTCCTGGGGCGCCCATGCCGTCTTGTATGCCTGCTACTGATTTGAGAAAGGACCCTGACGGCTTAGCATTTGGATCAGCGCAGGTTCAGCTTCAAGGCTCAACCTGTGCTTCATGTCACTCTCCTTACAATGGCCCTATGTCTATTGCGTTTAGAAGATTTAAAGAAGACGGCACAACCTTTAAGTTTGAAGATATTGATAGTATCGGTAACGGCGAAAGAAACGGAGCATCCGTTGAACTACTGAAAAAGCTCGTCAACGAATCTAATTCTTGTTGGTCATTCGATAAATTAACACCGCCAAGGAAATTTAATGGCCAACCTGGTCTTGGCCGGCTTATTGCGGAATCTGGAACACTTGGAAAGGCACTTGGCGTGCAAGTTCCGCAAATGTTGGGAAATGTTCAACCCGACCCCTCAATGATTGCATACATCGAACGTACATATAATGCTAAAGGCGAAACGCTTCTTGCAGCGATGGAAGGATTCTTTCTCTCTGAAAGTTTCCAGTGCGCTGAAACGAAGTGATTCCAAAGATAGACCATAGGGGATGATGGAATGAGAATTTTATTACATATGATCGGACTATGGCTTTTACTTAGTCTTTCTGCTTGCAGCAGCCCACTTGGAGAAAGCGGCGAAGCAAACGGTAAAGAGAAAGATGAAGCCACTAACCAAACTTCTGAAGAGGAGCAACAAGATCTTGAGGACAAGATTCGCTTAAAAGGAGTCTCACTACTTGGACGAACCTTTGTCGACACTCTTGGAGCTGGCGTTAACTATAACGCTCTCGACTCCGAAGAAGACCTTTTTGACACTTACTCCAATAACTTTGGTGGTCAAGAAGGTTTAGGCTACGGCGACATTTACAACGATAGCCTCACCGACACAAACAAAATGACTAGTTACTTCATGGCCCTTAATTACATTGCTCACAATGCTGCTCTTGTTTGCGAAAAAGGTAAGAAAAAAGACAAATGTGCTTGTGATGAAGACAGTGAAGCTAAGGCTATGCTCTCAAGAGCAATACCTTACAAAGACTTTTCATCAGATGAGCTAAAGGAGACCATAACTGAATTTGCCGGTCTTTGCAGAGAAAGTTATGTAGATGCTATCACGGCACTAATGTCTTCCATTGCAGTCGCAAAAAGAAACTAAAAAATTGAACCTTACGGTTCAAAGGAGCATATGAAGATGAACAAGAAACTAGATAGAAGAAAACTTTTTAAATATGGCGTCGGCGGACTTGTAGGGAGTCAAATAGTTCAGGTGGGAACAAGCCTTCTTCCTCGCCACGGACTAATGGGAAAGTTTAAACGAGCTCTAGCTTCGGGTAACCCTGAAGCAATTGCAGCAGCAACCCAAGTAGCTGATCACCCAGTCATTCAAATCTGTCTGATCGACAAGATTCAACAGGCGATGATTTTAAAAACACCGGGAACCATTGGTGACGGTGATTTAAACGGCCTCGGTGGTGATGGACTCACCTACGATGGCGAAAACATTTCAGGTCAAGCACTTCCAGAAAATGCAATCAGTTTTAGAGGCATAGAAATGACTAGCCTTTTTGGCAGTCGTCTTCAAGCTGGATTAGCTGACGATTACAACCTTGCTTTTCTTCCTCAGTTCTCAAGTGGTGCTGGTGGACATAGTTTACAAAACACAGATATTGATATGGATAAAGGCGGCCTTAACTATTTGATTGAAGCTGAAGGAAAGGGATCGGGTATGCTTGGTTATGTTGGCTTTGATATTGGGGCCGACGCAAACGACTCCCGAGAATCAGCTACTGGACCTGGGCGCATCCCACTTCCAACTTATGAATCGATTGAACAGATTCGTAGTACGTTAAAGAACTCCGTGGCCCCTCTCAACGCTCCCGACAAGTTCCTAGAATTTAGAAGGAGTATCGATAAGCTCGCCACCACTAATGATACAGTCCTCGATACCCTTCTTACAATTAAAGATAGTGTAGATCCGGTATTACCCGACCTATTAAGCGCTGGTAGTGCAGCCGATGTTGTAAAAAGGCAGGTTGAGGCTATCATCGCTTTAGCCAAAAAAGGCTTAGCCAGTAACTTCATGATTGCAATCCCGTGGGATGACACCAATGGAGGAGGAAACCTAAGTAACCCTGGTGGT
>CAZBDM010000370.1:1825-5268 GCA_964490675.1 uncultured Oligoflexales bacterium | reverse complement strand
GACTCTTCTGTATACAGAATCTGTCCAGCGAAAAACCGGAAGTTATCAACAACTCTTGGGATATCAAGCTGAGTGGTTAACCAAACAGGCTTACCTTGATCCTTGCTCTCCGCTTCGGCAAACTCAGAAAGTCTCTCTTCAATAAGATCAGCAATGCGGTGAAGAAGGGCAGCCCGTTCTTTGGCTGCTGTTTGCCGCCAACTGACAAAAGCTCCTCTTGCCGCCTCAACAGCGACAGCGATATCTTTTTCATCTGAATCGGGACACTGACTATAAACTTGACCAGTCGCTGGCTCTACATTATCGAAGTAATCTTTTGACTGAGGGTCACAGTAGCGTCCGTTGATAAAGTTCTGTAGCTTTTTCATCACTCAGATCCTTTTGGAAGGAGGGGCGTGACCTCTTCCATAAATGCTGTCATTGATCTCTTGATCGCATCGTTGTCGTGATTATTAAAATCAAACCACAGCATGAGTCTATCGTCTGGGTGATATTTTTCTCTGATCATAGTAGCGACTTCTTCTGGATGGCCTGCAATTGAATTGGTGACTGCTTCTTCGACCTTTTGGGGATCGAGAGTCCCTTCCATTGCTTTCCAGTAGTTTTGGTGAGCAACGCGGGCAGCATCTTTAGCTTTTTTGCTTTGCTCTTCTTTACTGATACCCTTGTCGCTATTGACAAAGACGAGTGCAGTGCGAGGCATGTGGCTTCTCTTCCAGGCGCCTGCTTGTTTGTTAAAGGCGGTTTTCATCCTGTCGTGAGTTTGCTCAATCGCTGAAGAAGGAGTAATTGACAAATTAAAAACGCCACATGGCATAATAGTATTGGCAAGCTTTTGAGCGGCTGGATCGTGAGAGCCTATGACAAGTTCTAGCAAATCAAGATTCGGCTCGAAAGGGATGACTCCGACCTTATCAAACGTCCAAAATGAATCGAGCTCAATTTCGCTAGGGCTTTCGTCCGCACCTGTTTGCGCTTTATAAGCGGCTTGCACCTTGTGCCAATCTTCAGGAGTTTTAAATAGGCGTTCTTCGAGAATTTTCGGCGTTACATCGGTGCTGGCAAATACGTCACCGCGCACAGCTCTTAAAAAGACTTCAGTCGCTTCAAGAAAGAGTAGTCGTTTGACTACTGACCAAGCAGCTTCTTCGACTTGATTGCGTGGGCGAATGCCGTAGGGGATGACGGAAAAGGGAAAGCGACCGGCAGCAAAACCAAAGTGAAGCTTTCTTGTTTCATTGTTGTCGAGGCTGTGTAAGCTTAAAAAAGTTTTAACACCTTCGGCATGCGCTAAAGGTCCGCCGTTAACTAAAATATTTCTTATTGCCGATCCGACATGAATATTCTTTGTTATGGAAAAGATCTTATGAGCCATCTGTAAAATATCGGTATTGAGCCCAATCTCACCTTTAAAGTGAGGGATGACAGGATGAGGGTTTTGTTTTTGGACTTCGCAAGATAGGTGCGTTTCAGCCAGCCAAGCTGTTTCATAACCGAGTTCGTCAGCTAACTTTAACTGGTCAAAAAAGTTCTCAAACATCACCCGCTCGCTGGGCATGTATCCGTTGACTTCTGTTTGGCAGATTGAAAAAAAGATATCAAACTTCATAAGCAAGGAGTCCTTCCACCATCAACAGGTAGGTTAATTCCGTTTATGTAAGCTGCTGCAGGCGAGGCGAGAAAACCAACTGCGGCAGCGACCTCGTAGGGTTCCGCAAAGCGTCGTGCTGGAACTCTCGCCTGCCACTCCTGTTCAACAACCGAAAGTTCTTTGTTTTGACGATCTGCTGCAGCTTGAAGGAGAGCTTCAAGGCGTGGAGTTTTGGTAAACCCTGGCAAAACGTTATTGACGGTGATATCGAACTCGGCCACTTCCATTGATAGAGTTTTCGCCCAGTTGGCCATTGCGCCTCTAATCGTGTTGGAAACACCTAAATTAGGGATGGGAGCCTTTACCGATGTCGAAATGATATTGATAATGCGGCCGTAGCATTTGTCTTTCATACCGGGAAGAAGCTGTCTGGTGAGTTGCGCTGATGCAAGAACATGATTTTGAAAGCCGCTAAGAAACTCTTCTTCAGATGCGGCACTCATTGGTCCGCCTTTGGGGCCTCCGGTGTTATTGATCAGGATTTCGATCGGACCTTGTTCGAGAAAGTCGTTGACGATACGTTCAACAAGCGGGCGCTCAGACAAATCTGCTGCGATCACACGGTGGTCGTGATCACCGGGAAGTTGATTGGCGATTCTCGTCAATTTTTCAACACTACGTGCTAGTAAAATACAGCGCGCTCCTTGATTAGCCAGCTGTCTTGCAGTAGCTTCACCAATGCCTTGGGAAGCTCCACAAATTAAGGCTGTTTTACCTGAAATATCAACTAACACGCCTGCCCCTCCTGTGTGTGTGATCCTTGTGGAAAATAATGATTGATCCGGCAATATAACCTAGAGAGCGAAAGATTAACAATACTTGCTTAAATTTTTGTAAGCAAAAGTCAACTGCTACAAAAGATCTAACAAAAGCTAGGCTTTTCATCCTGTTAAGTCTGTCTAGATTTTTAAAAAATCAAATAAAGTTAGGGCCTTTTATGGCCGAAATCACGAAGAGGAGGTGAATCATGGCAAAGAAAATATGTATCGTGGACGACTCAAAGTTTCAGCGCAATAGCCTTAAGAGACTTTTGATTGAACTGGGTTACGAACCTATCGTCCATCAAAAAGCTGTCGATGTTCTCGAGTACTTCAAAAACGATGAGGCAGATTGTCTGATCACCGACCTTCTCATGCCTGAAATGGATGGGATGGAACTCATAGAAAAAGCAAAAGCTCAAGGAGTTAGCGCTCCAATCGTTGTCTTGTCTGCCAACATACAAACGACGGTAAAGGCGAAATGTGAAGAGCTTGGCGCAGCCCACTTCCTCAATAAGCCCACTGACAAAGAGCAACTTGCAGAAGTCTTGAAAGGCCTCTTTGAAGGAGGTCGCAAAGATGCAAAGTCAGCTTAAGGAACTTTCAAATATATCGGAGTATCAGATGGATGCTCTCCAAGAATACCTCAACATCGGTGTAGGTAAAGCGGCCTCCACTTTAAGCTCCCTGCTTGAGAAACCTATCAAACTAGAAGTCCCTAAAATATTCCTGATCGCAGCAGACGACATCGAAGAAAAATTAGCTTCGCAGGACATCGACTTTTCATCGGTAACTCTGGGTTTCAGAGGTAACATAAAAGGCAATGCCTCAGTCATTTTTGACAAGGAAAGCGCTGTCGAGCTTGTCGAGATGCTTGTGCCAGGTGCAACATCCAATCCTGCTGAGGTTGATGAAATCAGCGAATCAACTCTGACTGAAGTAGGAAATATTATTGTAAACTCAGTCATGGGTACCCTGTCGAATTGTTTTCATTTTGAACTTGAATATCTTATTCCTCGTTATTCAGACACCAA
>CAZBDM010000370.1:0-1815 GCA_964490675.1 uncultured Oligoflexales bacterium | reverse complement strand
TACATGATTTTGTTGAAACAAATATCGTCGATGCGAAATCTGCTATCGTATTTGGAGAAACCTATTTGTTGGTCGAAGAACATAAGGTTCATGGCAAGATAGTCATTTTCTTTTTGCTTGATGATTTAAAGTCTCTTATGGAGACTTGGAAAGAGCCAGAGGATGAACTTAGCGCTTGAGTTCTTTGAATTCTTAGACAGCCTTCCTCATGGCTATTGCATTTTCAACAAGTCATTTGAGATCGTTCATTGGAACCGTACAATCGCTCGATGGAGTCATCAAAAAGCCGATGAAATGCTAGGAAAAAATCTTGTTGAAAAGTTTCCAAAGTTAAAAGAAGCAAGATATCTAAAGCGTCTTGAGCTCGCCCTTGAGCTTGGCGTTCCGACTGTTTTCTCACCAAAAATCCACGGCCAGTTGATCGATTGCCCTCTTTCTGGGGGAGGTCTTCAAGTTCACAATACTTATTTGACTCGCTTTGACGATCACGGCGTTCTTCTTATGGAAGATGTCTCTAAGAGCGCGCGCTCGCTTGAAAGATACCGAGAGCTTACCGAGCTTCATAAAGAATCTGAGCAAAAAGCTCTCGCTGCAACTCAAGCAAAATCTGAGTTTTTAGCACGCATGAGCCATGAAATTAGAACACCATTAAATGCTATTATTGGAATGACCAGCCTCATGGAGGGTGAAGACTTGAGCGTTCACCCTCAGTTTTCTGAATATCTTTCGATGATTAAATTGGCAGGAGACTCACTGCTTAACATTGTCAACGAAGTGTTGGATCTTTCGAAGATCGAAAGAGGTAAGGTAGAGATCGAAGAGAGTGAGTTCGATTTTAAACAAATGGCGTTTGAATTAGCGGAGCTATTCTCTAAGGCCGCCAAGGCTAAAAAGCTCAGTTTTAAGTCAACCATAGACAACAACTTGCCGGACAGGCTCGTTGGCGATCCTGGTAAGATCAGACAGATTATTACCAACTTAATCGGTAATGCCATTAAGTTTACTTCCGAAGGGGGGGTAGAACTCCACGTTGAGCTTCTGTCGCGAAAGGGACAACATTACCGCGTCCAAACGCGCGTAAAAGATACCGGTATCGGTATCTCTGAAGAACAAAAACAAACTATTTTTCAAGCTTTCGTCCAGGCTGATACGTCAACAACGCGCATCTATGGCGGGACGGGACTTGGGCTGGCAATTAGTCAAAACTTTGCGCATTTAATGGGCGGAGTGATAGATATTAAAAGCCACTCGCTAGGTGCTGAATTCATCTTTGAAGTGGGACTAAAGAATACCGAACAGCAAGCCTCGCCGGCAAACAACAATAAAGAGCCTCGTGCCAATGAGCTTCCCTTTTTTGAACGCTTTAAGATTCTGGTCGCCGAAGATAATAAAGTGAATCAAAACATTATCAGTCAGATGTTACAAAGCATGAATATAAGCTTTGATCTGGTAGAAAACGGTGATCAAGCGATTGATGTCTTGAAAAAAAATCAATACGATCTTGTTCTCATGGACTGTCACATGCCAGTCTTGGATGGGTATGATGCCTCTCGCATCATTAAGGCAGATGACAAGCTCAAAGAAATTCCAGTCATCGCATTTACCGCTAATGCTTTAAGTGAAGACAAAGCAAAATGCGCTATGGCTGGCATGGACGACACGCTTCATAAGCCGATCAGAAAACAGGAAGTGGCCGACAAGCTTTTTTATTGGTTTAAAAAGATCGATAAGATCAAGTCTTCGGCTGCCTAGGGTTTCTCTCGACCAATACTGTTTTCCTCTTTTCTTTAACGGTTTGAATTTATTGATTTAATT
>CAZBDM010000369.1:0-5276 GCA_964490675.1 uncultured Oligoflexales bacterium | reverse complement strand
CGCATTAATAGACTTTTTAATTCTCATCTCATTGCTGCACTTTTACTTTTTGTCTCGCTCTTTTTTAGAACTGTCGATAATGCTTGGTGTCCCTCGCTGGCGATCGGGACACATTTTCTTTGGCATATTTTTAATGGCCTCTTGCTGACCATTGTCCTTAGAGCAGAGGTGGTGCGTGAAGATCCTCCGCGAGAGGGTCGGGCGCTTACCAAGATGTCAAAACCGTAATGCTTTGTTCTCATAAATAATGATTAATAAAAATAATGCGTTGGATTGTCGGGGGGCTCAGGCTTCGATGTATCCTTCATATATTTCTTCAACTAAGTAATCAACATCCGATAACAACCGTGGTTCAAATTGTGTGAATTGATAAAATCGATTGAAGAATGATTAAATTGCTTTTGAACATTTTACTCTTCCTTGTCGCGATTGTTTCTATCGGATCATGTAAGTCCTTGGACTCAAGTCTCCTTACAGAAGATCTTGCTCCAGGTGCATTCGATCGCCCCTGGGAAGAAACCGTCGTCAATCCTGCTTATATTAATAGATTTGGCTTTCATGCGCTTCCGAGTTTGGCTGATCTTATGTTTGTTAAAGAAGAGATCGAGGAGCTTGACAAAAAATTTAAAGAATTTAGAGGGGAACAGAATCTCATGAGCTTCAAAGGTAAAAAATTACCGCCCGAGGCAGAGGAAATAATTTTTGATTATATGTCCTATCGTTATCTCCAGCTTCTTTGCGAAGAGTGTCAGGTGATGCGCGATGTGAAAGAAAAGTTCTCAGATATCATCCTGCAATCTATTGGAATCTCTAGAGAAGAGTTTGAACGAGAGATCAGCGTCCCTGAATTTATCGCAGAGATGAAGTCCATTGAGCATGAAAAGCTAAATATGGTCGAGGTGACCAATGAAGTTCTTAAAGCCGTAGTCCTAAGTGGCACTTTATTGAATTCTGATGTGACAGAAGAGCTAAATGAAAAATATACCGGAAACGGTCTCAAGGAATACGCTATTTTAAAATCAAATTACTCAGAGTTTTATCAACAAGCTCTTCCTGGTTTATCTCCCTTAGTGTTGCCTAGTCCAGCTGAAGTGAAGGAATTTGCCGCCGTGACCAATGCTTATTTTCTACTTTACGTGAGAGTCGATTCCGCTTCGCAATGGTTTTCTGATTTTGAGGCGTTAGCGGAAGATATCGGCAATCGCCAGTGGCGGCAGATCTTTTGGGTCGCTGCTCTGCAAAAAGTCTTTGAAGATTTTTCAGAGAGTATGAGTTACTTCGATAGCTGGGATGAAAAGTATGCTGTTGGCAATGATGAGACACAAATACCTTCTGAAGAGGCGCTTGCTGAATACGAAAAGAGGACTTTCGCCTATGATCACCGGTCCGTGCTCATTCAGGAGTTAGCTGCCAGGGTAGGTCTAAGTCAAACGAATAAAGCAGCCGTGCTTGATTGGTTCTTATGGTCACTGGAAGAGGGGGTGAGCGAAGCGCAAGAAATATTGGTTGGAGAGTTTTCTGCTGACCCAGAAGCAACAGTAAGTTTCAGTAACAATATCATATGTGATGCGACTCTTTACTTCGGTGAAGACATGGCTGAAATGGATAAAATTGCGACGAGCATGGGGATTACGGCCCACCTGCGTCGGGAGCTACGTGATGAAGAAGTCAAAAAATTAAGTGAAGCCGATCGGAAAAAGTATGACGCTTTTAAAGTATTGCAGAGAGAGAACTTTGAGACCATTGAATCCCTTGCTAACGTTTACAAAGGTCTCAGAAAATATAAGCCAAATATCCTCGATTGCAATAAGGGGCACAATGTTCCTCAAATCCTCTACGCGACCATGAAGAAAGGGCGTATGTCTAAGTTTCATTATGAGTATCTCTTGTCTCTTTTAGACCTGTCTGTTTTTGGCATTGGTGAGCTTGAATATAAGGACGAGAAAGCAGTCTTGAAAGATTCTTCTCAGGCGGAAGAGTCCGATTCTCAGAAGTCAAACGTTGCAATGCTAAACCCTAGTTGGGAGATGCTTGGCCTTGATCCTCTGCCGCAAAATTGTCTAGAGACATTTGTCTACGAGACATTAAAAGAGCACTACAAGGAATCGATCGTCTATGGCTCCCCGCGAAAATCAAACGCGATTGAGATTTTTGGTTCTTCCGATTTTAGCAAAACCACCGGGTTGGCGATCTGTACGGTGAAGATTTATAGCAGATTTTGCATAGAGGACAATAAGGTTGAACTGTGCAGTTATGCTATGAAGATGCAGGATACACCGAGCTCAGTGTATTATTTTATCTTAAATCCACAACTAGTCGAAAAAGAGTATAAGTTTGAAGTAAAAGTTGAAGAAGATCCAGATTTTTTGAGAATTCCAATGCCAAATGTTGATGTCGGACTGTAAGGATGACTTAATTCGTCGATCGTGAAAAACCCCTCATTGCGGCGTTGTCACTTCGAATCGGCCTCCTCATTGACCTTATGTAAACTGCCTAGGCCGATCTCGTGACGCCTTGTACTTAGATGTTTTGCACGCTTGACTAATTCTGTTTCTTTTTGTTAATCCTGTCTATTAAAAAGCCAAGGGTTACGGTTAAAACAATCATTGGCAAAGATATGATCGTCGTCTCCGACAGCAAAACTTCCATCCCTCGTGCCGAAAAAAAGTTTTTTATACCTATGGGAGAGACTTCCACGGGAGTTGTCGGGAAGAAGTAGCGGGTCGTATCGAAGGGGGAAAAGATAGCGATCCCAAGCCCACCATTAGTGAGCATATCAAAGAGGCCATGAGAGCCAATGATAACGAAGAAAAAAAGAGTCCAATTGAGGCTGCTTTTAGAGAAGAAACTTTGGTGCTTTTTTCTCATCACCGTATGTCCAATGATAAAAGCCATCACAAATGCGAAAAAAAGAGAGTGAGTCATCCCACGATGACCCCAGAGATCACTGTACTCTATGCCAAAAGCAAAACCGATAACATCTAAGTCAGGAATCATTGCGCATAAGGCCACCGCAACCCAAAAGGTCAGGGGTTTTTTCTGACGTATGAGAAGTTTGCTGATCAGTAAGGCGGTGATGCCGTGGGTGATGATGGTTGGCATAGAAAGACCTGTGTTAAATCAATTTTGTCTTGCCAACTATTTTAATGCGAAAGTCTCAAAATAAGAAATTGTTAATAATCTTCACAAGCCTAGCAGGGTTTTCAACATTGCAACAGTGGCCTTGTCCAGCGATTTCTTGAAAGCTGCCATGAGTCAGTTGGTCGGCAAGTTCGACAGAGTCTTTTTTCGGTAGCAACAGATCATGCTCGCCATGCAGGACGAGGCACGGGTGGCTCAATGATTTAATCGCGCTTGTCAAATCGATATCTTTTAAGGCCAGGAGAACATAAGTCTTGAGTTGTTTGACAGCTCTAAAGGCATCTTCGACAATCACTTCGCGAAAGAAAAAGCCCTCCGGGTTGTTTTGGTAAATAGTGGAGCCGATAACTGCTGCGGTGAGCTCTTTATCCTGTGCCATGCCAGCGAAGGCTTCATCCATACTGGCATCAAACTTGACCCCCTTGGCACCGACGCTATCTAACAAGACAGCCTTACCAAAAAGATCAGGTTTGAGAGCCATCGCTTTAAGAGCGATAATGCCACCCGTCGAGTGGCCGACGATATTAACTTTCGAAAGGTTGAGGTGGTCAAGAAGATGAATCACATCTTGGGCAATAGCTTCGACACTTACTTCACTGGCGTCTCTTGGAGCAGAGCTTTGTCCGCAGCCTCGCCAATCCATAACGATCATTTTTGACGAGGGTGAATCACCATTGAGAATCTTTTCGTCTTGCCAAGCTTTATGGCATGGCTTCCACCATTGCGAAGAGGCCAGGTTGCCGTGTAAGAATAAAGTATCCTCCGGTAGAATGTGATCAAAGACTTGGTAGAATAAATCAAAGCCATTCGACTGAAAAAAACTCATCAGCGGTTTCCTTATATGACCTGGTGTTCACAGGCTTTCTCAGGGATCAGAAGTCCACTTGCGGGTTCATAAAGGAATTCACGCCCTTTTTCTAGCTGAAAATTCGGGTCTTCGATGAGTTTGAGGATGAGCCGCGCTACTTGTGGGTGTTCGTGGGTGATGCGGTGTTTAACCCCCGACAAAGTGATCATCCTTGCTTTTGCTCGCTCAGGAATGTTACGCCAAAACTCTACGTGATCGTCGCGGCTGATGTATTCGTCTGCCCCTGCAACGATGAGGTTGATCGAATGATCGGGGAAAAGGTGAGCAAGGTCTTTCATGAGATAAGGTCTGATTCCCAAAGCCATTCGATAAATCCACTCAAGCTTGCTGCCCATCCAAAAGAAGTCAAAGAGCATGTCGGGTTCTTCTACGGGGAAAGCGGCGACAAGATAGCGGAACAGATAGTTGAAAAGCTGTTCGTCAGAATAGGCTTGCAGCATTATATTTGACGGGAAGTTCCTTCTTAACTTAGCGATTTGATCATTGATGATTTT
Organism: uncultured Oligoflexales bacterium; assembly: GCA_964490675.1. Taxonomy (GTDB): domain Bacteria; phylum Bdellovibrionota_B; class Oligoflexia; order Oligoflexales; family JAWKNZ01; genus CAZBDM01. The sequence continues at coordinate 773 of CAZBDM010000369.1, read as the reverse complement.
TTCTTGGCCTTTGATTGGTGCGATGTAGGGAGCAAGGGGAAAGTACTGGTTAAAGAGGTCGGGGTGGTGGGCCATCATATAAAAACCAAGTCCACCGCCGTATGATAAACCGACTAAGTTGAGATCACCCTCAAGGCCGATGATCTTGATGAGTTCTTTGAGATCGCGAGCCTGCATTTCAAGGGGAACATCTTCAAACCCGAGAGGGTGATCTAACATGTGCGATTTCATTGTGCGCCCCATGCCAAACATATCGTATGACAGGATCCCGACATCTGGATTCTCCTTGATGAATTCCGTGATTTTGAGATCCCAATCGTAAGTTGTGTGAGTCAGGCCGTTAAGGCGCCCTCTACTCCTGGACGGTGTCTGACGAATAGCTTATGGCCATATTCCGGCAGTTCGACATAGAACTCACGCATGCCGTTAGCATCGACTCTCAAAATGTCTGCTTCTTTAGGGATTACATCTCTTGCTTGTAATAACTGCGTCATAAAGAATGCAAGAAAAGACAAAAATAGATAACGACGATTACCCTTAGAAACTTTTGACATCTTTTCTCCTAGCCGTACTCGAATTTTACTTTCGGCTGCCCGAAAGTCTTTGAGACCTCTTGCAGGTCTTCTTGTCTGGTAAAAATGTAAAAATAAAGCTCGATTGTGTGCGCGTGTGTCATCTCACAGAAAGGGTCAAGCAGTCAAGTTTTCGTTGATTGTCAACCAGGGCTGACGCACTACAAAGCCCTTGACACCAAAAGATTCATGAGGAACTTG
>CAZBDM010000368.1:0-5287 GCA_964490675.1 uncultured Oligoflexales bacterium | reverse complement strand
CCAAACTCCTACATGGTTTGACAGTTCCAAATCAATGCACAACAAGGAAATGTGAGTATCCACTCTTTCTGCGCTTGTTGAATCAAGAAGCTAAGATCAGCTAACCTCTTAATCAAGATCGCCGCTCCACAAGTTAGTTTCCTTGCTGGTCTAACATAAGCGCATAAGAATAAGGGGTGTATTTCTCAGGATGGGCTTCGAGATCTCGAAAATTCTGGAAAACATAGGTCAACCGACCTTCCCCCAAAGCCATGTCCACATTCCAGTAGAGTCTAGCCTGCCTTTGCATATACCTGATCGCTTAAAAATTCGGAAGGCGATGATTTTACTGGTCACTAGATACCATACAAATGGCGCTATTTTGGTGGGGATTGATGAACATGGAATCCTGTCGGTCTTAGTTTAACACTAGGCAAAAATTTTATCACGCACGCTTGCGGAAGCGACACGACATCTCTCTGCAAGAACGCGAATTCTAGAAGAAAACGTAGTTTTAGGTGCGCCTAGGTATTCAGGACAATGCTCTGGCAGTCCTGGCATGGTTCCTAGGCCATTTTCTAGAAATTGCCTAATAACACTTAGCAGACGGACCCTCAGAGGGATATCTAACAATTTGATATAGCTCTTCCAGTGCCCTTATGGAAAGCGACATAAATTGGTTTACCGTTAGCATGCAAGCATTTTCTAAACCGGCGAGTTTCTGCCAGGTGTCTCTTGCTATAAACTCCTGTAATTTGGATTCGTTTTGGGTGAAGCTGCCCCGATTTGAAGGACTCACAGAAAAGGCCTTGTGGCTGGCGAAGAGTTTTCACTCAAAGCAGCTGACAATTTGCGCAGGTCAACCTGACTGATAAGTTGATAAATCGCTCTTGTGGCTCTAAGATGTGGCTTTTGGACTTTAGGAGAAAAAACAAGTGAGAGTATTTGTTACGGGCGCTGTCGGATTTATTGGGTTTCACACTGCCAAGAAGCTTCTTGATGAAGGTGCCTCGGTACATGGTTACGATAATATTAACGACTACTACGACCCCTACTACAAAGATATCAGGCTTGAAGTTTTAAAGTCCTACGACAAGTTTTCTTTCACCAAAGGAAACCTTGCCGACAACCCAACTCTAAGTAATGCTTGGAAAAAGTTCGAGCCGTCGCATGCGCTAAACTTAGCCGCTCAAGCAGGCGTGCGCTATTCCATCGAAAACCCGATGGCCTATGTGGAGTCTAACCTGGTTGGTTTTCAAAATGTAATTGAGCTGGTTAGAGAAACAAAACCTGAAAACTTCGCCTACGCTTCTTCAAGTTCTGTTTACGGATCAAACAAAGAGCTTCCTTTCTCTGAGAAACATCATGTTGAAAACCCAATTAGTCTTTATGCAGCAACAAAATTAGAAAACGAGCTCGTTGCAAAGGCTTACGGTCACCTATTTGAGCTTCCCACGACTGGGCTACGGTTTTTCACAGTCTACGGTCCTTACGGCCGTCCTGACATGGCGATGTTTAAATTTGCTGAAGCGATGCGTCACGGCAAAAAACTCCCTGTGTTTGGCGAAGGAAAAATGGGACGCGACTTTACCTTCATCGAAGATATTGTCGCTGGCACGATTGCAGCTCTTAAAAAGCCTCAGATTAGCCAAGTCTATAACCTCGGCCGCGGCAAACGAGAAAATCTTCTCGATATGATTAAAATCCTTGAAGGAGAGATCGGAAAGCCTGCCGATCTTGATCTTATGCCGATGCAGCCTGGCGATGTCAGAGAGACGACTGCAGATATTTCAAAGGCTAAAGAAGATTTGGGGTATGATCCGCAAACAGATATTAGTGAAGGTATCCCGCAATTTGCTAAGTGGTACTTAGAAACAGTCAATACTAGGAATCAATAAGTGAAAGATCTTTTAAACGACTTAGAGTCACAAAAAACAGCTATCGCCGTCATTGGCCTTGGATACGTAGGGCTTCCTTTAGCCTGCCTATTGTCTGAGAAGTATAAAGTTGTAGGTTTTGATATCAACGAGCAGCGCATCAGAGAGCTACAAGATGGTATCGACAAGACAAGAGAAGTGGAAGAGCGCGAAAAGCTGATCAATACAAATCTGACCTACACCGCCAATAAAGAAGATATCTCGTCCTGTCAGCTAATCGTTGTGGCCGTTCCGACGCCTATCGATAATTTTAAAAAACCTGACTTAAGACCTATCATTGGAGCTTCTAAAACTGTCGGGTCAGTGATGCAGAAAGGAACTGTCGTTGTCTATGAATCGACTGTATACCCTGGCTGCACAGAAAATGACTGTAAGACAGTCCTAGAGGAAGTGAGCGGTCTAGAGCACGGCAAAGACTTCTTCCTGGGTTATTCGCCAGAAAGAGTCAATCCAGGCGATAAAGAGCATACGATCGATAAGATCGTTAAAGTCGTGTCAGGCTCAACACCCGAGGTCTGTGAGCTTCTTGAGAAGGTCTACGGCTCAGTTATAACAGCGGGTACTCATGCTGCCCCAACGATCGCGACAGCAGAAGCAGCGAAAGTCATCGAAAACACTCAACGTGATCTCAATATAGCCCTGATCAATGAGCTGGCGGTTATTTTTGAAAGAGTCGGCTTAGATACAAACGATGTCTTGGAAGCCGCAGGCACCAAGTGGAACTTTCTTAAGTTTAAGCCCGGTCTTGTTGGTGGTCACTGTATCGGTGTCGATCCTTATTATCTGACCCACATGGCGCAAGGGGTAGGACTTAATCCACAAGTCATCCTTGCTGGCCGTAGGATTAACGATAATATGGGACGGTTTGTGGCAGAAAAAGTCGTACGCATGATCCTTACTAGCGGCAGCGGAGAGTCCTTGCCAAGTGAGATCAACGTTGCTGTTATGGGCGTGACTTTTAAAGAAAACGTACCAGACTTAAGAAACACCAAGGTGGTTGACGTTATTGAGCAGCTCGAAAAATTTGGCGTCAAAGTCCATGCTTTCGACCCCATTGCAGATGCTCAGGAGTACGAAGAGGAATATGGCCGTAAGCTTATGAAGTGGGAAGATATTCCTCAGTGTGATGCTGTTATCAGTGCGGTAAAGCATGATGTTTTCCTCAAGGATTTTGGTTTGAATGTCATCTCTGAGAAGATGAATCCAAAAAGGAAGATCCTTGCTGACTTGAAGGCGATTTATAGTACTGAAGACGCAACGAAATTCGGAATCATATCCTGGCGACTCTAGAAAAAGTTTTTAAAGGTGTTTCTACTAGCAGGCTCAATCGACTTAGGGGAGACTTCGTTGGTTGTGATTTCCCTCAAGAATTTGCTCATGTTTTAACTGATGAGTAAACCTTCAAATGACAGCCGGAGGACTGTTGCCCCCAAGACTTTATTACTAGCGGGACTCAAGAAACCAGCTTAACGTTTTTTATAATATATTAAATGTAATATAGAAAAGCATCTTTGCTCCTCGTAAAGCTAACACTGCCAATTAAAAAAGATATAAATGCTAATGCAATCAATATACCCCAAGTTTCTAAATTGAGTGGGGGTGACGAATAAAGTGAGGAGCGAAAACCTTCCAAAAAGTGTGTGATGGGGTTCAATTGGATAATCATCTGAAACTTTTCAGGTAATACTGACAAAGGATAAAGAACGGGGCTGCCATAGAATACCAACTGAAGGATTGGATCGAGAACATGCCCTACGTCACGAAAAAAGACGTTTAAGGTACTAAGGGTCAGAACGATACCCTCAATAAAGATGAAAAACAACAAGACAACAAATGGAAGTTGCAAAAAACCCCAATGAAATTCGAATCCTACAGCTAGAGCGATAACAAAATAAGGAACCAACGCAAAAAATGAGTGAACTGCTGCAGATCCGATTGTTGCTGTGGGAAAGACCCAGTGGGGAACGCTTACTTTTTTGAGAAGTGATGCATTATCGACGATTGCGTTGACACCTAATTGAGCACTTTGCGCAAACATGTTCCAACATAAAAGTCCTGATAAAATGTAGATAGCATAGTGTTCCATTTGCACACGCATAGCGTATGAAAAAACAACAGTTAGGACGGCCATGGTTAGCAGTGGATTGAGCATGCTCCATAAATAGCCAAGAAACGAGCTTCTATAACGTACCTTAAGATCGCGTTTGATAAGCAGGATGACAAGACTATACCATTGGGTTTGTTTTTTGTTCACTTTACTTCATTAACTCCCGGTATTTAGCGATCCCTTGGATCACATCCCCTTCATGGACAAGATCACCGTGATTAAGGACGTACACGCGATCACAAAAACTCTCTATCGCACTCATATCGTGAGAGACTAAGATAATACCTTTGCCTTTCTTTCTAAGCTCGTTAATACGGTCGTGGCATTTTTTTTGGAAGCGCTCATCTCCAACAGCCAAGACCTCGTCTATGAGAAGAATATCCGGGTCGATAGCCGTCGCGCAGGCAAATCCCAATCGTGCGGTCATCCCTGAAGAGTAATTTTTAATGGGGAAATCTAAAAAATCCTGCAACTCTGCAAATTGGATGATTTTATCAACGTTCTCATTGATTTCTTTACGGGAAAAACCCATCAAAGTGCAGGAAAGATAAATATTGTCATAAGCAGGAAGTTCAGAATCAAAGCCAGCTCCCAATTCAATGAGAGAGGTCATACGACCGCTGTAATCGACATTTCCGATCTTAGCTTTCAAGATTCCAGCTATAACTTTTAAGAGCGTCGACTTTCCCGAGCCATTATGGCCTATGAGACCGATGCATTCACCTGGAAAAAGATCGACAGACACGCCTTTTAAAGCGTGAAACTCCTGAACTTTAATCTTTTCCCCTTTAATTTTTGAAAGAATGTATTCTTTGAAGCTGCCAAACTTTCGTGAAAGTATTTGATAACTTACCGAAATTGACTGGGCTTTCAATAGTGGATTTTCTGACTGCATAGGCTTAATTTATCTCTTCACATCTTGAACCGGCTAGGAGGATACCAAGTTTTCTGCCATCTTGAGGAGTGGAAAAAGTGTTATCAACCTTAATTTCTGTATCCAACGGATTAGTTATTGGAACTTCCCGCTTTTTATTCTTGTCATCAAGGAAGTAAGACTGATGATCCTTCCCACTTATGATCGATACTTTAGTTTGAGTCTTTAGATCGGATCTTCTTGTTTCGAGGTTCAGTAGTCGCCGCTTGTTTTTCGGGCAGGGCTGCAGTGCAAAACGGCAACTTTTACTGCACCATCTGACAGCTCCTCTAGAGTCTGGAAAAGTTTCCCAACCATACATCCCGTATGACCACAAAAGAGGAATGTCAG
>CAZBDM010000367.1:0-5301 GCA_964490675.1 uncultured Oligoflexales bacterium | reverse complement strand
CTAAACTACCAAGCCGATATGGTGTATTTACCTAATGGCACGAGTACGCTGACCCCATTTGCCTACAAGGATACCCGTTTGCATCCGATTCCCAATATTTCAGATCACATCTGCCAAATTAAAAGACATAAAGGTCGCGGTCGCTTCGAACTCTATATTCACAACCCACAGTTTAAAGAAAAAGCAAAAGCGAACACCATCGAGATCCTTACCGAGCAGGGCGAGATCAAACGCCTTGAAAAGAAGTTTTTCTGTAAAAGTTTCCAGTACGCTTTGCTGATTAAAGATCTGTTACTGCAGCTTGATAACACCTCAGACGCAGGTGAACAGTGGAGTGGTATACTCGAGAGCTTTAACCAAGAAATTGAAAAGTCTTTACCATGGCTCAACAAAGAAGACGACGAGACCACAAAAAAAAGGTTTGCCGGGATCAGGCAAACCTTAAAACTAGAATCACAATAAACTAAACACACACTCTTATTAATCAAATAAGGAGTCGAGAATACTCTTTGTTGCCCAGCCTAAAACCAGGTCATAAATTAGCACGGCACCCCCCGGAGCCTGACGACAAGTGCCGCCATCCCAGTAAGGACAGTTGTACTGATAATTCGGCGAACGACACATATTGTAGTAGGGATTCCACTGGGTTTGATAACCTTGATTGTTCCCGTAATAACCGCATTCGCAATTATAATTTTGTTGGCCGCCACCGTACCAGTTGCCTCCGGTGTTTGTGCAACCATAGTTTGGATTGTGAAAACCATTGACGAGCATGTTATCAGGCACACAGCTACGCCCGTCAAAGATTTGTCCTGATTGCTGACAACGGCATTCGACGCGTTCTTCGAGCCAAGTCGCTCCAACCTGAGCTCCGTAAGTTTGACAAAGATTCTTCTTCTCCTGACCACTTCTCAACTGACAACGACCCGTCGAATAGTTCCAGTAATGAAGAGATTTCAAACACAAAAGCTGATTCGTCGGTTCTTCTCTTTGACACTTATTAAGTGATGAAGATACGTCATTATTCCAAAAATACTGCTTATTTTCGCACTCCATCGCTGTATAGCTTCTCAAGTCTGCATCATAGGCGTTACGATTGGTATCACATCGGTCATAACGAGGATCCCAGTAAAATCCATCATCAGCACATCTTTGCTTAGCCGCTATATAACTGTCGTTATCACGATCATTGTTTCTCACACAAACATTAACATTTGAAGAACTGTTGTCGTAGCCGCTGGGACAGTCGCAGTAGTTACCGGTCCAGGTACCTTTTGAATCTCGGCAAAGTTTGTCGTTGCCAATACCGCCAGATCCACCACCACTTGAACTATTCTTACAAGAAGACGCCCAAGCAAGCATAGCAAATGCGAAGACTGATAAAGTCATCTTTAGGTTAATCTTCGTGAACATATACGTTTCCTTTCAACGGTCTCGCTCTTACCTTCCTATCATCGGAAGGAATTTTTCATTTTTTAAGCTATTTAGCTTGGTAGCTTAATGATTCAACTAAATTTTACGCAATGTTTACTGTTGGTTAGAAATATTGCTCATTTGATCAAAAGTACAAATAACTTTAGACAAATTATGCCTAAGCAATCTCTTTGTCTGGCAAAGATCGGCGGCAACAATCGATGAACGGCTTAAGAACTTTAAGGGTCTCTTCACGCTCAACACCCGATAAAATCTGCAAGGCCTGGCGAACGGTTTGATTGTCAAATTTAGTTGTTTCCGACATTCTCGCGGCATCGCCTGTCGAGTCGACCGACTGAAAGGTTCTTACTTGACCGTTCTTGTAATCGACCGCTACGTAATTCGATGCATAGAGAAGTTCTTGATTGAAAAAGGTCAATAAAGCTTCAATAAGCTGCTGATGTTCATCGACCCTATAGACTAGATCGGTCGGTCCATTGCCACGGAAGCAGTACCAATCTGCATCGCGATACTTTTCTGATAAGATATCACGATTGAGTTGCAACATGCTGGATCCCTGACTGATACTTTCAACTGGCTGTCTAAGGAAGATGAGGTTTTCTGGGTCCTTATGGATAAAACGAAAACCAGTCAGACCATCGGATTGGTGGATTAACTCTGCTTTAACTTTTATCGATTGATCAAGCACTTTGAAGTTGGATTCGTATTGCTTGTCTCTTTCCATTTCAATGGGCAGATCTTCTGTTTTGACTGAAAACCCACCAAAACTAAAATCGACCACTTCAATTTCTTGAGAGCCGTTTAAAGAGATCTTGAAGTATTCATTGAGCAAGGGCTTATGGCGCTCGGAAAGACGTACTTCGTTGTAATTGACGCCTTTTGCTTCCTCTTCGCGGACAAAATCTAGTAGTATTTTTTTAATGCGCATGATGCCCATGAAATGTTCCTCCTATTTCTGTAGGATACGATCGGTAGATTTGATAGAGATATGAGCTTCGAGCTTGTCTTTCTTACAAGGAAACACCATATGAACAATGATCATAAAATGTTTGCTCCAGCAGCCGATCGTAATAAGGAAGCGATTCTTGACGTCCTTAAGAGTTACATAAAAAGGGGGGCTAAAGTTTTAGAAGTCGCTAGCGGAACTGGTCAACACACAGCATTTTTGGCCAGCCATCTGACAACTTGCCTCTGGCAACCAAGTGAGTTCAAGAGGGAGAATTTCCCTAGTATCGAAGCCTGGTCTGAGGAAGCCCAGCTCAGCAATGTTCTTAAGCCGATATTCTTCGATGCAGGTAGTACTGACGATGATGATAAGCCAAGCTACGATTTTATCTTTAACGCAAATATGATTCACATTAGCCCCTGGGCCGTCTGTCAAGGGCTGCTTAGACGGACATCAGCATTACTGAACTCAGCAGGGCTTTTGGCCATATATGGCCCGTTTTTTAGAGAAGATAGCCAGACCGCAGCATCGAACCTTGCTTTTGATCAATCCCTCAGACAGAGAGACCCTGAGTGGGGCATTAGAAAGCTCGAGGATGTACAACAGCAAGCAGAAAAAAATGGCCTCAGGTTTATCGGCTTTCACGAGATGCCGGCCAACAACCTTATTGTCATCTTTCAGAAGTAAACGAGACGACCGCACTACTGGCGCAACTTTTTTCTGGCAAAACGATCGAGCGATGCAAAGATACGTTCTTGAACTGATCGTTGGGTTGCGAGTGGTCTGTGTCCTTTTAGCCAACAAAATTCAATCGTGAAGCGGTCTAAATACGCCAAGATACTTTGATATTCACTTGCTTGAGTGAGGGGTCGACCGGTTTTTTTCGAACAAAAATTATTTGCCTCAAGTTTTTGTCGTCTATGGGGAAGATCTACGGCAGTCTTACTGTCTGTGAATATTCTTATGTTCAAAGGCTGATCTTTTGCTTGCCCAAGCCAGCCTTTCTCCACTTCTTCGAGCGCCAAGCAAATCGCTTGCAATTCAAGCTTCGAATTGGTTGTGTCGGTGAAAACCTGATACTGAAAAGGCGGTAAATCGGACGGGTAAGGCGGAGCTATAATGAGATAAGCAGCTACACCAATGCGTTTTTGTGGCGCAAAGCTACAGTCGCTAAAAATGTCGAGATCAAAGGGACGATCTCCCTTTTTCGTTTCATTCGGTAACTTCAACGGTAATCGATTGGTAAGAAAAGGTTCTTGTCTTTGACGAATAAATACCCACTAACAAAGTATGCGAACCCGTCTCATCGGGAACCGTCCACTTTGTCTCTTTAGCACGACGATTTTCAACTTTACCGCCACTAACATACCAACCGATTTTGATATTTTCATCGCCTTTTTCAATACCGGCTTCAATGTCGACTTCTGCGCCTTTCGTTAATGACTCACCATTTGCTGGCTTTACAATTGTTATGGAAGGCACTTGCAAGTTAAGAGATTCATCATCCTCTGGAACGACAAGAAAATCGTTAACGACATTTTCACTTTCCGCTCCTGAAGTTATCGTCACGCCAAATCGAAACCGCACAACGTCATTAAAGGCTTCAAAGTCAAGATTATCTGCAGTCGGTACAGGAATCGTCGCCGGAAAAGATGCTAAACGCAAACGCGCGAGCTCCTCATAGGCCGATTGATCATCGGAAATGGTGACGCCGACGGCCGGCAAAGAAAAACCTGATCCTTCATCGCTATAAGGGGCAATGGAATCAATTTCACCACCCTCCGGTAGCAGTGCGTAGACGGTGAGATTGACCAGTTTTGTTTCGTCGCCACTGGGAGAGGTGATACCGGGTTCAGCTTTAACTCCGATTGCTCGTAACTTATTAACCACCTCAAAACGGTCTTCTTCCTCGTCGCAGGCGAAAAGTCCCGACAAGAAAACCACGGCAATGATTAATTTTAAAATAAGTTTGAGTTGCATCATAGTTCACCTGAAATTTCGATATATGGAATGGGAGGAACCCCTCTAAAGTATTCTTCTTTAGAATAATCGTAGTTATAAGTGACACCAAACACCGGTCTTTCTAGTGCTAAATACTCGATACCGGTACGTAATTTTAACTTCCAACGATTGAAAAGGAAGTCGTAGACGCTATAGACATCAAATTGATAATAGTCCGGTAGGCGGGCTCCATAACGCTCATCGTCTTGATAACGCGGTTGGTACTTATCATAGTTAGCGTTATAGACCGCATCTGAAACTTTAGTATAAGGCTCTCCCGTGTGGTAATTGATGCGCCCACCAAGTGACCAAGCTCCGGTAAAAGCGTAGTTACCAACTAGGTTGACAACGTGTGTCTGATCATATTCGGTTGGCCCCCAGTCGTCGGAGCTGGTTTTCCGTTCCTCGGTAATCGAGTAGGTATAAGAAAGCCATCCAAAAGCGCGCGCCGTTTTGTTTCTCCTGATGAACATCTCAAAGCCTTGGCTACGTTGTTCCCCGGTATTGTCAAAGCGTTTGATTGTATCACTGCGGACAATATCGTAGCCTTTCTTGTAATAAACTTGGAAATCAGTGTTCCATTTTACCGACCAGTCCTCTTCCCAGCCGAGGACGTAGTGAATACTCTTTTCGTATTCCAGATCAGGGTTGCCGTAATCTTCCGCCGCTTCGCGTGGCTCAGGAGGACTCGAATAGAGCCCGACGGCGGATTTCAGACGGCTCTTTTTAGACAATTCGTAACGAGCATTCAGACGCGGATCAGCCGCTGTCTTATCCAGTAAAGAAGTATATGTGACTCTTACACCAGGCGTCAGAACAAGACTTGCCAATCTCTGATCATAGGCCGCCCATGCGGCCGTTTCATAACCACTAAACTGCGATTCCGACTTAACCTGCGGCGCCTCTTCAAAATCGGTAAA
>CAZBDM010000366.1:0-5306 GCA_964490675.1 uncultured Oligoflexales bacterium | reverse complement strand
CGAAAGATAGACAAACAAAGAAGAATAGAGTCTTGTTAATCATTATATCTGACTTAAAAGTTTTTGGTTGATCGCTTTTAAATTGATATGACCTGCCTGGTTTTTTCGTTTGACAAAACTGGCGATTCGCCCTCTGACTGCGCTAACAATTGCTTCACTAGTTCCTTCTGTCGTCTTAAGGTGATGACGAATGGAGTCTTGAAGTCTTTGGTTGAGTCTTTCTATTACCTTCTCCCGCCATTCGAAATTTAATAGATAAGTCGCTGCATCTTTTGGAGGGACTTCTAAGAATGCTTCGGTAAGGGATTCACTATCTAAGTGGAGAAGTGACTCATCAAGAAAGATATACGGTGCGAGGTTTTCAATAGCATCAGGGTTCTCTTTGATCAGGCTTTCAATGAGTTGCTTACGAGCTGACTCTTTCAGTTGATTAAGAGCACCTTCAATAAGTGGCGTACTTTGGACACGCACAGTCTTTAAGTCTTTGGCATGTTCGTTATAGTGTCTTCTCAATTTACGGGCTGTCTCTCTAACAAAAGAGTCAGGCAAGCGATCGACTTTTGTAAGCTCTTCGACAATTTTTGAGGTCAGTTGCGGAGGAGCAAGGGCAAAGAAGTTTTCTCTCAGTTCCCTGGGTGCGTATGAGATCGCCGCCACCGATTCTAAGTGTGAGACTTCTTTTAGCATTGGTAGAAGCTCATTAACTGAGATCGCTGCTAAGAAGGCGAATTCTTCTTCGAGGGGCTCATTGTTGAGTTTGACTTTGGCAGCTACGAGAGATCTTTCGAGGCGATCAAGAAACCGCCATAACTCGATAGCTGTGGCATCCTCTTCGCTTTCGTTATAGATCTGACTGAGCTTGGCCATGCCGTCACGAAACTCAGCTTTCTCCCTAAAAATTACCAGGTAATCAGGGCCAAAATGTTTGAGGAAAAGGCACAGCTCGTCGAAGTTTTCCTTCTCGAAATGTGGACGTAGCGCAAACTCAACCAGTTTATTGTCTTCAGTGAGCGTCTTTTTAATCTGATCTATGCGGGTCAAGATCATTTGAGGACTAGGCTCCGCCTGACCATCTTCTCCCGGTTTAATAAAATCAGAAGTTCTCGTTCTTAATTTCGGATCTCTTGGTTTTGGTTTGGCTAGTCGTCTAAAGCCCCAGATAAGGACGAGCGTGCTGAACAAAAGAGCTAGCAGAACAAGAATCCAAGGAATAAAAGGTAAGACTTCATTGTACAGGGCTTCTTTGGGATCAAAAGGTTGGTTGTTTTTCGACTGAGTCATAGGGTCTTCAGGTATCTCACCGGTCGGAGCTTTCGCTTCGAGTTTTTTAGCTTGCATAAGGACCTGAACACCTACCTCTTTGACACGCAACTGTAGACGTCTCTTTAGTTTATTGAGGGCTGCCTGTGACATACTTGGCTCGTAGGTAAACTCACAACGAACAGAAGATAGTTTGTATTGAATTGTACTTGTCGTCGTCGCTTCTGTTTCGAGACCCGGAAGTGACGAATCTTGTCTTTGGTCAATGGTCACAAAGCGGCTGTTACCACATCCTGTGGGATAGCATAAGCCCTCAGGACATTCTTCTTGAATAACAGAAAAGAAACGATCTTCGATCGACTTAACTTTCGCCTTTATGACGGAAGGCACCTGTACTTCTTGAGCAAAGACAGATGCTGTCATAGTGATCCAAACCAGAACGATTTTTTTGACAAGCTTCAACACAACAAGCGTCCTTTTACAAATTAGTTAAGATTTTTTTCCATATCTCTAATGATCTTTTCAACGCGTCTATCTGGCTCAATTTCTTGCGCCTTAATATAGGTTTGATAAGCGGCATTGCGCTCACCAAGCTTGAGTAGCAGTGATCCTTTTGTTCTGAGTGTTTTTACATGGTTCGGATAGCGTCTCAGTATCGTTTCTGCATACTGCAGGGCAACTTCGTAGTTACCACGTTTGACTTCCGCTCTGATCTTCTCGTGGGTCTTTATGATACTGACAGGCGGTGCTTTTTTGCGAATCGGTTGACCACTTTTAATATAGGACTCTTCAACCGTTTGATCAGCAGCGGTGGGCGGAATAGGCACGACCGATAATGCTTGCGGTGATTTTTTGCGATTGTGATCGATAACGATTTGTTGGCCAGAGGTTAAAACGGGAATAAGAACCTCAGTCGACGTGCTACCGTCATTGTAAACGACTTTAACATTATAAGGGGAGAGACTGCGCGGTTTGTCTTTTTCGCCGGCGTCTCTAACTTCTGGTTTGCTGGTTCCTTTGTCGACAAGGTAAGACCAAAATGGTTTGCGTGAAGCACAAGCTCCGACAATAGGTATAATTAGTAAAAAGGTTATGATTCTAATCACAATCATATGCTGCACCTATAATAAAAATGGCAGTAAAAGTGGGTTATATAAAGTGATGCCAAGCGATGCTCCGGCTTCGCCCCCAGCCCAAACCGACAGGAAGATCCCATAACTATCGCCAATGACGTAAGTGGCCGTGCCCGCTGCGACTAAACTCCCGACGGTATCCTGATCGTTGGAAATATTACCAAGATTCTGCAAGGGAAAATAGACGCTGATACTCGGGTCGAGTCTTTTTATTTTGGGAATCAGGTAGTGGTAACTAACTCCGAGTGCTGCCGTTGGCCCGATCGCAGATAAGGAAACCCCTGTGATGTGTTGGTTGAAAGTCCCCCAATGTTCCATAAAGTGAAGCTGTAGAAGAGGCTGTGGAACAAAGCCAAGATCAAAGCGCGCAAAAGCGAGTGATTCTTCTCTTTGTCTTCTTTGATATTCTCTCTGAAAGCCAAACCAAGGCTGGGCGGAGTCGAGTGTCTTTGAAGAGTCTGATACACCGGCATAGAGAATTTGACCGTCATCAAGACTGACGATCTTAACGGAAATTCCTGACGGAGTTTCTTTTGCGGAGATAAAGGCACGTGCCTCCCTATATTGAGGCATTTTTTTGATATAACTAAAATCTGCCAGAGAAAGCATACCGTTATTAATTTGGGTACGATTGCCTTTTTTTACGTGTAGGCGGTAAGTATCACAGTCGGGGCAATCGATAATCTTTTCGCCAGGAAAGGCCCGTGTCAGAAGCGACAAAATACTATCACCAAAATCATCGCGCGATTCCTTCCAGTGATGAAGTGGGGTTGCCACGAGTAGAGGAAAGATTCTCTTTCTTTTCGACGAGTCTTCCGGGAATGTCTCTAGCAAGGCGTCTTCGAGAACCTGCAGGTCTTCAGCCGTTTCCTCAAAGAGCGAGAAGGCATGGCTAGCAACGCTTAACGAAAGTATGATGAGTGTGAACTTTACTTTTACCATCGAAATAGTACCCCCACCCCGGCAGCGTGGTAAGGAATACCAAGCACGACTTTTTGTTCAATAAACTCCCGATCTTCAAATAGCGGAACGTACTCAAGAAAGGCCATCAACCCAAACCGATACTTAAGGTGCGACTCGAGTCCCAACCGGTAAGCGACAAAGCTTGCCCGCGGTTCTTTACCAGTACTTAAAATGCGGTCGACATCGAGCTGCTCCTGCGCGAATGGTGCTGCGTCTGGTCCTCTTACACGAACATAGTGAAAGCCTAAGAACCACCATACATCTGGATGAATTAACGAAGGTCTTTCACGAAACATAAGGCTTGCAAAATGACCGCCGACACTCCAGCCCTCGATGGACTCGCGGACCGAGGTAAACCCCAGTGAAAAAGCTGCTCGGTAAGCCCGATCTGGCAGAAGAGCCCCTTCGACACTTTGCTCAAAAAAGGCCAGTGGTGAGATAGCAATCGGACTATAAAAGTTTCGAACGCTCACTCGACTGACGAGCTGCAGTTGATCTCTCCCCTCCAGGATAGCATTCTGTTGTTTGCGTGCTTGTTCAAGACTGAGAAGAGGCTGAGCGTCGCGCAACAAAGAACGGCTTGAACGGCTCCAGCTATATCGCTTAGCCCATAAGATACGCTGGTCTTTTTGAGGTTCAAAGATCACTGCTCGCAAGACAAGCTCACGGCCTTCAACTTCGAAGTTCAAGTCGAGCGCGAGGAGGTTAGGGATGCGATTAATCAGGTCGTTTAAAACCTCTGGTTGATCGATTCCTCGTGCGATAAGGGTACCCTGAGGAGTTGATTTGGCGACCATTTGTCGACAGATTCCGCAATGGGTGAGTTTGATTTTTAGGGCGGGGTTGGCTGTAATCACTTCGAAAAGCCGGTTTTCGACCAGATCACTAAAGCGCCCATCAAGACCAATCGGCGCTGACACATGTGTCAGAGCTAAAGGGCGCTCAAGCCTAAAGATTGGTGAAGACAGCCAGTCATGTACCATTTCATCGACGAGATCGGATCCCATAAGACGTAAATCAAGAAGAATCGGCTCGATTGTTTCTTCGCCTTCATACTCCTCATCTTGGCTCCACAAACTTTCTGTTAAGCTTGTCGAAAAGACGCTAAAAAGGATGAAGATCACCCACTTGTTCAGAGGGTTTGCCATGAAGAGATGATTCCTATTGGTTTGTCTGTCGGTGCACTTAACCTGACATCAAAAAGAATGTCGGGGAAAATAACTTGTCTCACCTGTATTTTTAATACCCGAGCTTTTTGCGAGGCTGGGTACTGTCTCACTACTCTGCCCTGGCCAAATGCCTGCGTCAAGCTTGTCACAAACACTGAATGCAGATAGGAAGCGATTTTGGGGTTGTCGATTGTACTTGTATCAACATAGACAGGTGGGATGTAACTAAGCAGTTCATCTATGCGGTTTAGCCTGTCGATGACGAACATATAACGATTTGCTTGTGGCTGGGCATTGCGCGTAACAAACTCTTCAAAGCTGTCTCTCTCTTTATAATCGAAAATATCACGGGGACAAAAGTGCCCCTGATAACTGTCGTACTGAGAGACCTTTCCTTTACGAGTTTTTTCAATCGCTTCTTCATATAAATAGCAAGGAGGGGGTTCGCTGGCGATACCCATATAAAATTGATCTTGGGGATGAAGAAGCGAACGTCCTGATTGATAAAAGCCAAAGAGCATGATGAAAGAAACGATCATCCAAGTCATACACCCGCCCTTTTCTCTATCTCTCTTGCCGTATGATGACTAACAGTAAGATTATAGATATGGGTGGACATCCTTTCAGGGAGTTCAAAAAAATCATAGTTTTTGACATTATTGGGGCTTATGCGCCCTCCGAGATAGGGCAAAGCCCAAAACCCAACAATTGTGTTCATATCCATACGAAAAGTGTGGCGACTGATGATCGTACCATCAAGCTCGTGAAACGATAAGGAAGC
>CAZBDM010000365.1:0-5325 GCA_964490675.1 uncultured Oligoflexales bacterium | reverse complement strand
TAGGTGGTCTTGAATGGTTTTTCCACAAACCTGGCTCTGATATCCATTGAAATCAGACCCATCGTAAGCGAGATCCATACGGTAAAGCTGTATCAATAACAGGTTCCTATCAAGCAAAAAACCATAAGAAGAAACGACTAAAGAGTCTCGAAGGTAAAAGATACGCCGTAAGTATTACGTCCTAGCTTAAGACTCTCACCACCACCCGTTATGACTTCCATATATGGAGTAATATAAACAGAGTCGATGCCCATTGTCGAACGCATGGAACGCGTTGAAGTCTCATCAAGAGCATTAAGCTGGAAGTTAACCCCAAATCCAAACACCATATTTCTTTTCCAACCTGAGTTCGTTAATGCCTTACTATCATTGCTTGCAGTGGCCTCTTCTCTATCTTCATCATTGCTACTGGTAGAGGGGGTCGTCGAGCTATTTGTCGATGAGCTCTCTTCACCATTGTCCACTACCCGTACTTCTTGAAAGTAGGCATACTCAAAACCAAGCCAGGCATCAAAGACAATGTATTTCTTAGAAAATGGCGCAAACTCCACCAGTGCGGCAACCTGAATAGGAATAATCGTGAAAGTGGTCTTACCATCCTTATTAATTTCGATATCTTCCTCTGCCGGGGGCGCTTCGTTCGAATCTGTAGTAAAAGTATTGCCTTCATCGGAAAAGTAGCCAATTTTTGTTCTCAAACCAGCACCAACGAACTTTTTCCAAGGCACCCAGTCTACGCCAAAGGCAACATGCATGGGCGTGTCACCGTAAAGTTTGTCGTATAGGCCTAAATCGGTAAAGGTCGGCTTGGTGAGGCCGAGCTGAATACGATAATCACCGTAGCCACTAGGCTCTAAGGATGGTTGCTCTTCGTTTGTTATTTCACTATTTTGAGTATTTAGCCTTAGACGCGCGAAGCCTTGCTCTGAAAAGAGAACAACCGTCATAAGCAAGGCGAATTTTTTAAAGCTAACAGCCCCTTCCATGAAGCCTCCGTTTTAAATCAGCGAACAAGCCCTTCAAGAATCTGCACTGCATTTGAAGCGGCACCTTTTTTGAGGTTATCAGCTACGACCCAAAATTGCAGCCATCTAGATCGTTCAGTGCCATATGGAGTTCTTAGCCGACTGACAAAAATTTCTCTCTTTCCTGTGACATCAGCAGGACTGTGAAACTTCTCAGGGTCTTTTCCCTCGTAGCAAACAAGTCCCTGGGTTTCCTTGAGAACCTTCCAAGCCTCAGGGACACTGACTTCCTTAGATAGTTTGACTGAAATCGTTTCACTGTGACAGTTAAAAACAGGAACTCTAACCGTTGTGACAAGAACATCAAGATCGGCTTTTGAAAGGATCTTTTGAGTTTCTTTAACCATCTTGATTTCTTCTTCACAGTGCCCCGCATCATCAATATCACCGATACCAGACACCACACTAAACCCTATGGTCTTAGGATAAAGCTCTGAACGCTCTAAAAAGTCACCCTTTTCTATGAAAGCTTTAGATTCCTTATTGAGAGCTGAAAGACCTTTTTGGCCACTGCCCGAAACCGACTGGTATGTAGAGGCCTCAACGAGCTCGAGACCAAAGGCATCATCGAGAGCTTTAAGAGGCACAACCATTTGAATGGTCGAACAATTTGGATTGGCAATAATACCCTTCCGGTATCCTTTGACGTCATCGATATTCACTTCAGGAACGACAAGGGGAACACCATCATCCATTCGCCAAGCACTGCTGTTATCGATAACCACACAGTCTTTTTCAACCAAAGCCTTAGCATATTCCCTTGAAAAACCGCCGCCAGCACTCATGAGGATGTAGTCGTTCTTACCCGCTTCTTCGATACTGAATGCTTTCACTTCGATGTGTTGGTCACGAAACATCAGCGTTGAGCCCGCCGACCGAGACGAAGCATAAAGTTCTACGTCGATGCCTTTGATGTTACTTTCGGCAAGGTCTTTAATCATTTCACGCCCAACGGCTCCGGTCGCTCCAACGATAGCCACTTTCATTTTTGCTCTCCTGTGGTGATATCCCGATCGTCACTTGAGGTGGGATCCATAATTGAAAACTCGTCTTGATTTGGGCTGAAGATGTCGTCGTCATCGGTGAGTTTTTTCCAACCAACAACCCATTCGAATGGACCACTTAAAGCATAAGAAATGGCGATAGTAAAGCCTACGATTTCTGGGTGATAGGCAGCAAGACCGATGCTGGCTACCATTATTGCTAATAATTTAAAGGGCTTAATATGTCTAATGTTAATTGACTTGTGCGACCGGTAGGCGACATTACTGACCATCAGAAACGCAAGTGCCAAAGCTGAGACCACCAGAAACCAGTCAAGAAAACGACCAATTTCTATGATTTGATAGACTTTTCTAGCAATCCAAAGATTTTCTTCCGGTGATTTCTTTAGATCTTCAACCATCGCAACAAAAGCAGCCACAACGAATGCTGCCATCGGAATCGGAAGACCAGTAAAATCGCCGCTAGCTTTACCAATGGAGCTCGCTACATTAAACCGCGCCAGCCGGAGTGCTCCACAAGCAAGAAAGATGAAACAAACAATCCAGCCAATGCGCGGAAAGCTATTAAGGCCATACTGATACATGAGAAGCGCTGGTGCAGCACCGAAAGAAAAAAGGTCACATAAGGAGTCGTACTGCACACCGAACTCACTCGTACTATGAGTCAGTCTTGCGACACGTCCATCGAGGAGATCAAAGATTGAAGCGAGAAAAATTGCCGCAGCTGCCCAACCAAAATGACCTTCATATGCCTTAACGACTGAAAAAAAACCAAAGAAAAGGTTTCCGGTTGTCAAGAGATTAGGAAGAACATAAATCGCTCCACCAATTTTGGGGCGTGGTTTTTTAAGGGCTTTCACGATCAGCTTTCTCCCTTTCGCTGTCTTTTTTCTTCAGCGGTAGATTGACGCATATAGAGAGGTTGCGGGAGAGCGTCAGAAAAGCCAACAGGAATATCGCCAATGGCCTCTAAAAAAATACCTTTAATCGACCAAGCCGCTATATCTTTATGTGTAAAAGTCAAAAACTCTCGACCAAGTTTGGCCATCTTTTCTTGCAGTGCTGGCCAGGCACCAATCAAAACAACTTCATGCTGGTCTCGGGGCTCAAAAAGATGTGCCTGACCGATCTCATTTTGATCGACTGTGATTAAGTCTACCTTTGCTTGATCGTCATTGACGAAAACCTGATAACCATGCGTGCGAGTAGAAGGAAAGACCAACTGAAGATCTTTTTTGACGACATTTTTGTGACAAAATTTGGCTGCACAAGAAAGGCCACTGACAGACTTGAATTTGATGTTTGGATTTGCCGCTTTAAGACCGTAGGCCCACGACAACCCAATTTTAATGCCTGTGAAAGATCCGGGTCCATGAGAAATAGCGATGTAAGAAATGTCTCGAATATCTTTAGAAAGGCTTTCTAAACCACTTTCAAGGCAAAGACTAAGGGAACGCGCTGTACCCTGTGGGGTGTCGTCAGACTTTTGCCATTTCAATGCATTTGTATCTTCTGAAGGCTGAGAAAGTCCGAGACTTATGCCTTGCATTGTCGTTTCAACAATAAGCAAAAGATCGTTCAAAATAGACCCGCAACCCCGCTCATCATCGATTTCCAGAAGCGACTAAAGTCGTTATAAGTTGCAAGAATAACTAGTGCCATCACCATGACAAAACCAATTTTTTGATAGTTTTCTATTGCACTCTCGCTGAGAGGACGTCGTCTCACACCTTCTATGCCGACCATGACCAATTGTCCACCATCAAGCACCGGAATCGGAAAAAGATTAATCATTCCAAGGTTAATACTAATCAGCGCAAGAGCGGTTAAAAACGCTTGCCAGCCAAGCTTAGCCGAATCACCGGCTACTTTCGCAATAAGCATTGGCCCCCCAAGGGCTTTTAGAGGGACATCCCCCGTGATCAGTCCCCAAATACCACCAACAACCATTGCTGACTGCTCAAGTGTGTGACTCACGCCGTAGGCGAGACCAGAAAAGACAGAAGAATACTTTTCAATATAAGGTTCGGGGTGAATCGAATTACCAAGGAAGATCACCGGTAAAGTATAAGATACCTCAAGCCCAGAAGGCTTTTGTACGTCTACTGCTTTAAGTTCGACTTTTTTCGACTCTATTTTATCACCTCTTTGAATCTGAAAGGTGACGTTTTGTGATTTGTTATTTTGGAGTTTTTCATAGAGATCGTAGATATCGATGAGGTTATTTCCCTCAAAACTAATCAGACGATCCCCATTTTGAAAATACTGACTCATCGGCTCTTTAGCTTCACCAACAGTGAGTTGACTATCGGCAAGGCCGAGTGCTTTCGACAAGGCTGACTGCAGCTCAATGCCTGAAAGTTCACCTACCTCAAAAGTTGACCAGAGAGCCGTATCAATTTCAACCTTTCGAAGCTCACCCTCTTTCGGAGACTGTCGTTTGCCAATGAGATCCAGACTAGAGGGAAAGACGCTTAGTGTTATAGAATGTGCTTTAGAGCGATACGATTGTTCTAAAAAACGTAAAAACTGCGGCCAGTTTGTAACTTTCTCTTCACCTTTTTCAGTATAGATGTATGCAATCTGATCACCAGTCTTCAAACCTTGAAGAGCTGCAGCCGAGTTCGTCGAGGTTAGCGTTAAAATTGGCGGAAGAAATCCGTAACCGATACCAATACGTCCCTGCTTTCTTTCGCGACCAATAATATCAACGCCGTCGATGATGTCAGGTTTAACATTGACCATTAGTTCTTGGCCGTTTCTATTGACAGTGATGTCAATCGCCTTGCCGACAGTTTTAGAAATCACAGCCTGCATATCTCGCCAAGTTTTGATGTCTTGATCAGAAATTTTTAGTATTTCATCGCCCGTTAAAAGGCCGGCTTTTTCGGCTGGACTGCCGGATCTCACTTCACCGATAACTGCAGCGGGATGCTGAATTCCGGCCATACCCAAAGTCATGTAAGCGACAGAGGCAAGAATAAGGTTAGCAACCGGCCCTGCTGAAATAGTCAGTGCGCGCTTCCATGGAGCAGCTTTGTACATTTCTTTGCCCCGGAAAGCTTCTGAAACGTGCTCGGAAGGAATCGCCCCGGCGAACTTCACGTACCCACCGAGAGGAAAGCCACTGATCCGATAATCTGTCGCCCCCACCTTTACACCGATGAGTCGGGGACCAAATCCAAGTGAAAATACTTCGACCCCAAGACCACATGCTTTACCGACAATAAAATGTCCAAATTCGTGCACAAATACGAGCACTCCAAGCATAAAAACAACAGCCGGGATAGGATGAG
>CAZBDM010000364.1:4788-5328 GCA_964490675.1 uncultured Oligoflexales bacterium | reverse complement strand
ATATGCAGCTCATTACAACCCGCAGGGTGTATTGGTGGCCAATCGGTCTCTCTCAAACGCTCAAAACCTAGTCGATGAAATCGGAACAGGTACGGCCTATAGTTTAACTGATATTCCAGATCTTCTCGTTGAAGCTGATATCGTCATCAGTTCTACGGGAGCACCGGCGACAATCATCGACTACGAGACTATTAACCGAGCTGTTTCAAGACGCAGAAGCCGCCCTCTTTTTCTTGTCGACATAGCTCTACCTAGAGATATTGACGCTCGTTGTAGTGACATAGAGGATGTTTATCTTTTCGAAATTGATGACCTTCAGCAAATCGTCAATGAAAATATCGCCGAAAGACAACAAGCAGCCAGTAAAGGTTTCCAAATCGTTAACGAAACAACCATTCAATTTGAAAGATGGCTTGATTCGTTCTCAGTGAAACCTGTTCTAGCAGGTTTTCACGAATATCTCAGCGACCTTGTCGGGCGCGAAGCTAACCGCACCTTTAGTAAAGAGATCTTTTCAAATTTAAATGAAGAACAATTCAC
>CAZBDM010000364.1:4108-4778 GCA_964490675.1 uncultured Oligoflexales bacterium | reverse complement strand
AAGCAATGATGGACGCTGTCACATCAAAGATCAACGGAGATGCTGCCAGGGCAATAAATAGACCACCCGAAGGAGTCTTCAAAGAAGATCTTGCAGAGGCGCTCAAAACGATTTTCAATCTCCCTGATGCTTCTCATAAGGAAGAAAAATGACCGACAAGACCCCCCCTCGTCAACATGCAGTCATCGCATCACGCGGCAGTAAACTCGCTTTGTGGCAAGCGCACTATTTTCAGTCCTTATTGAAAGACAAAGGTCTCACAAGTGAAGTGATGGTCGTCAAGACCACCGGAGACCGGGTACAAGATCGCTTTCTTCACGAGATTGGCGGAAAAGGACTCTTTGTTAAAGAAATCGAGCAGGCTCTCACCGACAAAAAGGCACATCTCGCTGTTCATAGCCTCAAAGATCTTCCTGCAATCGTTCCCGATGGATTTGTTCTGCCAGCTATCTTGCCGCGCCATAAATCTAATGACCTGATTATCTTTCATCCCGAAAGCGAGCTTAATAACATCGTCAAAAGTGACGAAACACTAAAAAAACAACACCTGGCCGCAGCAAAACCTTTTAAAATTGCAACTGGAAGCTTACGACGTACCTCCCTTTTAAAAGATGCCAACCCATCAACTGAAGTGATTGCCATCAGAGGAAACGTCGACACAAGACTTGAT
>CAZBDM010000364.1:3838-4098 GCA_964490675.1 uncultured Oligoflexales bacterium | reverse complement strand
AAGCTCATGAAAAGCGATTGGGACGCGCTTATTCTCGCCGAAGCCTCTTTTGAACGGCTTGATCTTTATGCAAACTATCAAACAAGAGCGATCGATAAGTCTTGGTTTGTCCCTTCCGCTGCACAAGGAGCTTTGGCGATCGAAACGGTCACTAATGAACCCCTTAAAGATTGGCTAGGAATTTTTGCTTGTCAGGAAACAACACGCGAGGTGGATTTAGAGCGAGGTATGCTGGCGGCTTTGGGTGGCGATTGTACGAT
>CAZBDM010000364.1:1665-3828 GCA_964490675.1 uncultured Oligoflexales bacterium | reverse complement strand
ACGATGCCTGTTGGCTGTCACTTCCACCACGACAAACAAAAGAACGAGCTGCAAGGTTCTTGTATCGTCTTCGACCCGAAGGGCAACAATGCTAGTGCTTCTCACACTTGGTCGCTCGTTTCTTTACCAGACTACAGCGAAATAAAAAGATCCTTGATTGAAGAACTCTTATCGGATGGCTTAGACGCGATCCTCAAAGAGCTTAAGGTCACAGCTCCTCTATTGGAGGGTCTATGAAACAACATAAAAAACTCATTTGGACACGGGCTGCTTCAGATTGGTTAGAGGATCAGTTTTATTTTGAAGACAAGCAAAACTCAGTGATCCATCTTCCATGTTTACGTTTGCAAGCTATCGATACGCCAGATGTTCCCGAGTCGCTTGCTCAAAAAAACCCGTTTGTGACCGTTATCTCAAGCCCAAAAACGATCGACTATCTTTACCAAAGAAAACCATACTGGAACCTAGTCGAGAAAAACTCACAGATTTTTTGTTTTGGTGAAAAAACCCAAAGCATCGCTGTTTCCAGAGGACTAAAGACAATCCGCTTGAAGCAAGCGACGACCCTTGAAGAAATGGCGCCTCTGATCGTCGAGTTGATCTCCAAAGAAAGACTCGTCTTTTTACCAGGAGGTAAAAAGCGTGCTTTCGATTTGGACGGGTTTTTAAAGGAAAGAGGTTTTCAAACAGAAAGAATCGATCTATATGAAACAAATTGTCAGTTAAGAGATCGCGATGAAAAACCGCTTTCGGATGCGAAAAGGAATCAATTTATCGATCAATTAGCAGGAGTCGTATGTTTTGCAAGTCCGTCAGCAGTCGAAGGCTTTGCTGCTGTTCTTGAGCCCCAAAAAAACCGCCTCTCTTCTGAACTCGTTGCTGTTGCCATTGGTAAAACATCGGAAAAGGCTTGCAAGAATTTTTTTGATCAAGTGTTCGTTAGCCCACACCCTGAACTCAAGGCTTTCGTTGAGTTTGCTTTTACCAAAATATAGTAAGGCTCGTCTTTCGACGAGCCCAAAATCCAAAAAACAAGAGTTTAAGCATCTAAGCGAGTAGAGAAGAGTAGAGATAGGATATCTCTAGAGTGTGTGTTAGTTTACCCTCCGTGTTATTCGGCATATTTGCCTACGATTTCCCCATACGTTCGTAGGTAGCATTCTCGAGAGAGAAGGTGGGTAAAAATGCTGCCTACCCTAATTAGCCCAATTTTTTTGTAGTTGTCTTGCAACTATTAAGCGTATCGGACGCCCCTCGGTAAACTTTATGTTTTAACAAATATAATTTTATTAAGAAGCTATTTCAGTTGCTTACATCACTGCTGATCAGCTTTATTTGCCTGAAGGCAGTTTCCTAAAACTATAATCCTCAAGTAATTTTAAAAGCTTACCTAACCACGCAACATCCAAAGGTACTTTTGACAATCATCCCCTCGGAAATCTTGATCTTCTTAGCTGCCGATGACTGGTCGTTAGGTAGTTGCTAACATTTTAATTTTTATCAATCTTTTTAAATCTGTGATTTCTTTAGAATCTGCTGTAATCTTGGGCAGCGCACTTGTCTGATCCGTACGAGAGCAATTTATGAATCCCTGGAGAGTTCACATTGTCATTCTTTCGCTTCTCATAAGCAGCAAAGCTTTTTGTGAGTCCAAAATGCAAACTGCATTATGCGAGAGAGAGCTGCACATTAACAGGCAGACAAGCATTGTTGGCGCTGGTAAACAGACATTAGTCCTTGCAGGTGGTGGCCGTATAGATCGTTATGATATAGCGACGTCTATTCAACTCGCCACCCGAGAAGTTTTAGTGATCAGGTCGTCACCAGACATATATACGCATGACCCTTCAACGATAAGCGGAGCTCAAAGACTGGTAGCAGACGAGCCGGCCAATGCAGGGATCTTAAAGTTAGCCGACGAGATCAAGCAGAGAACGCTCCTCCTCCATCGCGACCATATCGAACCGTGGGAGACATTCGAGCAACGCTTCGCTCATTCTGTAGACAAGACGATTTGGTATTCACATACGTTTGAAATTAGAGAGATCAACTCTGCAAAGCTCCTTGCTTTTGTAAGAGTAACACCACCTATTTATAACGCCCGCCGACAATGGTTGACTTCTTTTAAAAGCCCCGAGCACTTCATTTGGCCTGACGCTGAGC
>CAZBDM010000364.1:0-1655 GCA_964490675.1 uncultured Oligoflexales bacterium | reverse complement strand
ATCCTTCTACAGAAATTTCAAACTTCTTCATCGACAAAAGTCTTAGGAAACAAGATCGCCTGATGCTTTTCCATTTTTTAGTGGTTAATGCAATGACCGCAACACTGGTCAGAAACTCTCAAAATTTAGTCTTCGAAAGAGGCGAAAAAAGCTTCACTCAAGGTATGCACGCTCTTCTTGCTGGTGACACTAAAGACACCTTCACCGCTTATTTTCAATCGGTCAATGACACCCCTGGTCCATTTCAACTCTATCGTGCACAGGGTTCTGATCTACAATTTGCCATCGAGGAGTTTGCCGTGCAGCTGTCTTCTCTGGTGAGAAGAAGACCGAACATGCGTCCTTGGGTTGAGGCTTTGTATAATGACTTGCAAGCTCATATGGTTCTCTTACAAACACTCTTTCAAGCCCGCGTCGACCTCGATAACCTGGAGATGTCAAATTATTTAGCGGTTCACCCGGCCATGATCTTACGTTTGTTCAGGGAAATTCGAACGGCTTTTGACCAGAAGCCCGCATCGCCCCCGTAATTATGAACGCCCTTCGAGTTGCAAGACCAAAGTAAAATGGTGGTTTTCACCGAGATTGTCTTTCATTCCTTGAAAAGTCTTTGAGTAGTAATGTTTTCCGGTTGGGCAAGATGTTTGGCTAAAAAACCTTGCTCCCCCGCTATTCCAAGCATTCATGTCGCCATAGTCAGTAAGTGAGAGTTGTGAATCAGCATGGAGATAAGCGAGAAGAGCAATAGGACTGCCAGGTTGACAGACGATATGATAAAAAGATCCAAGTTCCTCAAGAAACCCAATAGCAGGCGTGTTTGTCGTTGTTGAGGTTTGCCCCCAAGTGACTTTGCCTACCGCTGCGTTGCTGCCAAACGTATGGTAATAGACTTTCACCTGAAGCTCAAAACCATCTGCTTTCAATAAAGAGAGAGGCTGTATACCCGTTCTTGTCTCATCCTCTTCAACAATACCATTAAACTTCTGCAGGATTTCTCCTTCAGATTGATTTGATTCTGAAAGTGGTAGGACATTAATTTCAGAGTCCTCATACGACGAACTTTTATTGCCGCTGTCATCAGATTGACAACTTAAAAGATAAAAGACACTGAATATAAAAATGAAGCGAATACTCATGGGTTTTCGTGGTCTTCCTTTTTAAACTCTCGATTCTGAAGGAAACGTTCGGGAATTCTCCCGCAGAAATTTATTTTGTTTGATTACATAGGTTTTTTTAGATAGTTAAGGATATCGTGTGAAAGTCGTTGAATTGACAAAATGAAGCGTTCAACCAGTCATTTCCAACCAAAAAAACCTCACTAAAAACGTGAGGTTTGTGTCATTTTAATGAGAAGAGTTGAGAATTTAGTATCTTTTTAGATAACTCGCCCAACGACCATCTGTCCTGTCGTCTGGAAATTTAGATTCACCTTTTTCAAAGACAAAAGCTTGACCGTTCTTTGTATAAAAAAGCCAACGGTTGAAAACGAGGTTTCCAGGTGCATCCTTAGACTTTTTAAGAAGACAATTAAAGAGACCGGACATTTTCGAATCATCCTTGAAGAACTTTGACATTCCTTCTAAATTGTTACTACAACGCCCCCACAAGAGCTTTTTTGAACGATCTTCCTGAAAGGTTTGATCAGAAAGAAAAGC
>CAZBDM010000363.1:0-5346 GCA_964490675.1 uncultured Oligoflexales bacterium | reverse complement strand
GTTCTATGTAGAGGGTGAAGGTACTGCCTTGGCCTAGTTGGCTCTCAACTTCTATCCTTCCTTTCATCTCCTTAGCTAAGGTTTGGCTGATCGTCAAGCCTAATCCCGAGCCTCCGTATTTTTTGAAAACATCTTCGTCTTCTTGTTCAAAAGCCTCGAAAATCTTTTTCAATTTATCTTGAGCAATTCCCTTACCATTATCAATGACGGCAATAGATAACATGTCAGAGTTTTCTAAGGATCGCGCGACTTTGATGGCAACCTTTCCTTTTTTAGTAAACTTGACGGCGTTGCTGATGAGATTTATTAAAATTTGACCAAAACGCTTTTGATCTCCCCTGACGTATTCCGGAAGAGAGTCATCGAAGCTGCAGGTAATAATATCGTTGTTATTGACGGCGTAGGGTCTCATCAAATCGGCGCACAGTCTGACCTCTTCTCTAATATTAAAGGTTTTTGTTTCCAACTGAAGCTTTTCCTTTTGCTGTTTGATGAGGTCAAGAATGTCGTTGATTAGATAGATCAGTTTTTGGACGGCGAAGCGTTGGGTAATGAGCATCTTTTTTGCTTGCGGGAGACGACAGATTTCTTGCAGAGCTTCATTGATACCGAGAACGGAAGTAAGGGGGGTGCGTAATTCGTGGCTTATTGAAGCAAAAAACTGCGATTTTAGTTTGTCTGTTTTCTTTAGGTCTTTGGTTAACATTTTTAGCTTTTTATGGCTTTCTTTAAGACCCCCAAGCTTTAAATAAGTTAGATAAAACTTGCGAAAGAAGAAAAAAGAAATAAATACGACAAAGAGGTAACCTAATATAATCTGAGCAGCAAATGTGTTTGTGCTTTCAATAAGTTCAGGGAAATATTGTCTTATCGTGAAGGTTGCTTTCTTCTTATAACCATAGTCGATGGTGGATTCAAAAGTTGTGACCTCATTACCATTGGATGATCTTTCTTTTTTATAAAAACTAAGGCCATTTGCTGCTTTCAGATGAATATAAACAATACTTGGGTTGTCTCGCCACTTTTG
Source organism: uncultured Oligoflexales bacterium (assembly GCA_964490675.1). Taxonomy (GTDB): domain Bacteria; phylum Bdellovibrionota_B; class Oligoflexia; order Oligoflexales; family JAWKNZ01; genus CAZBDM01. The sequence goes on along the minus strand of CAZBDM010000363.1, from coordinate 4,319 downwards.
CTGCAGTACCGATTCAACATCTTCGTAATAACGGCGCGACAGACTATTGGCAATATCTTGACTGAGAAGTTGTAGTTTTGCTTCTCCTGCTGAGAGGACTTGTAACTTGATAGACTGATGATTCTGTTTAAAGAGATAACCAGCTAGCAGCCCTCCCCCGATGCAAAAACAAGCGTAGACAAGCCATAGGTAGCGCAACTGCTGTTTTATGTTTTCACTCAATTTCTATTTTTCCCGGTACTTTAAGTTCGCCAAAATCTGTCTAAGCTCTGCAAAATCTTCATCACTTGCTGGTTCAACCCCTTTCAAATCTTTACTAATACCCTTCAGCAAGGTCTTGCCTGATTTGTTCTGTTGAAGGTTTAAAAGTGTATCTTTGACCTTTTGTCTGGTTGATGGAGGTAGTGACTTTGATGCCAAATAAACATGTGATGGCATCTCAGGCAGTTTTACCAGTTCCTTAAGGCCCCTCTCTTTATAATGGAGGTAGACTTCCTTTTTTACTGCTCCCGCATCGTAGTCGCCGATTAAGATACCTAGGGCAACATTTGTGTGGGAATGTAAAAAGTCATAACTTTTTAGATCATCATAACTAAGGCCTTTTTGATTAAGGAGCCAATAAGGAATGATGTGACTCATGGTCGAGTGAACATCACCAAATGCAAACGATCTATTTTTTAACTCTTCTAGTGATTTAATCGGACTTTTTTGTGAAATGATAATTGAACCCTTTAGATTGGATCCTTGCTTAAATCGATTACGCCCGATGATTTCCATTTTGTTACCAAAGGTTTTGGTCATGGTGATGTAGCTCGCTGGACCCATGTAAGCCAGTGCGATTTTACCTGTTCCCACTTGGCTGATGTGCTCCTCGTAGTCACGGGCAATTTTAAGAACGACGGGTTGTCCGATCGCTTGGCTTAGTTTTGCCATAAGCGGATTAAAACGTTCTTTAAGCTCAGTAATTTTAAGGTAGGGATGGACACCAAAGATTAATGGTTCTACTGCCAACAATGGTTGCTGAAAGATCACGACAATAGCAAAGACAAGCGAAGTAAAGTAAATTGATTTCAAGATGTCAAACTCCCTGTGTCTGGCTGTTTTTCTTTAGGAAAGATAAACTAAGATCGATGACATGATAAGCTTTGATTGTTAACAATGCCTAGCCAAAAAACCATTTTTGTTGCCAGAATTTTATGCTAATGGTAATGCGGCTAACGGGGCGTAGTCTTTAACAGAAAATCGTGTTGCGATTCCCTCCTCCTATTGAGATTCCTGATGCATTCAAAAAGGCAAGTGAAATGAAGAGCTTATATAATGTTGGTGGAGAGTCAAAAGTCTTCCCTGGGTTTAGAGATGTTCCTCGAACCGGTGTAATCTACGTTATGACTGAGGCTGCAAAAAAAGGCTATCGCCCCGGCCAAGATGGTTGGATCAACTTCGGCCAAGGCCAACCAGAGGCTAACGCTTTGCCAGGAGCCCCAGAGCGTGTGAAGCAAATTAGCTTTGATGAAGAATGTCTCGAATACGCTCCGGTCGCTGGCGTTAAAGAACTCAGACAAGCCGTTGCTGACTATTACAACAGAACTTATAGAAAAGGGAAGAACAGCCAATATAGCGCAGAAAATGTCTGTATTGCATCGGGGGGGCGCGCTGCTTTGACAAGAACGGCAGCTGCTCTTGGAAATATCCATCTTGGTCATTTTTTGCCAGATTATACCGCTTACGAAGAGCTTCTCGATGTCTTCAAAGCTTTCACTCCGATACCCATATTATTAGAGCCTGACCGTGGATATGATTTTTCTTTGAAGGAACTGGATAAGGAAATTAACGGTCGTGGTCTCGGTGCGCTTCTTCTTTCCAACCCATGTAACCCAACGGGTAAGCTCATTGCGGGCAAAGAGCTCGAAGCGTGGATCGATACAGCTAGGCGTCTTTCCTGTACGATGCTGTTCGATGAGTTTTATAGTCACTATATCTGGCGAAATGATTACGACTCAGTGAGTGCGGCTGAGTTTGTCGATGATGTTGACAAAGATCCCGTTGTTGTCTTCGACGGACTTACAAAAAACTGGCGCTATCCTGGTTGGAGAGTGGCATGGATTGTCGGGCCTAGGTCTGTGATTGATGCAGTGTCGAGCACGGGTAGCTTCCTTGACGGGGGAGGCAATCATCCTTTACAAATGGCCGCAGTCGATCTTCTTGCGCCAGAAAATGTCGAAAAAGAATCACGCGCCATCAAAGAAGTCTTCAGCCAAAAACGGAAATTACTTATTAACGGCCTCCGACATCTCGGCATTACGATGGAGTCTGAGCCGCAAGGGACTTTTTATGTGTGGGGTAATATTTCACGGCTGCCGAAAGGCATTAACACCGGCATGGAATTTTTCCGAGAAGCGCTGGAACACAAAATGATCACAGTGCCTGGTGAGTTTTTTGATGTCGATCCCGGAGGAAGAAGAAAAGGTCGTATCAGTCGTTTCCTCCACTATAGTCGTTTCAGTTTTGGTGCGAGTCATTCAGATATCGAGGCAGGTCTTGAACGCATCGACAAGATCATTTCGAAACACCGCGATTAGCTCTTCGATATCTCTAGTGCTGTGACTGAGTTTTCAGCACTAGAAAATTAATCCACAGGGGTAGTGGAATAACTACCTAATCCCGTTGTTGAAAGTCCCAATCTTAGGGCTTTTTATAGAAATGCCGTTATTAGAGGCAGCGGCCGATATTTCTTCCATTAGCTAACCATAACCATTCTCAGGCGGATTGGTTCGTTTCATCCTGTCAGAACGACATCTGCGGCAATATCAGCTATTTGTGACGATCGAGCGTCAGTTTTTACCGAAAATTAATCTTTGATTGATTTATATAGGGCCCAGGGATAGGTATTTACTCCAGGAGTGTCGACAATTTTGTCCGGCAGGGGACTTATAAAACAAGACAGACAGGGGCTCTCTATGAAAACTCTCAGAGTATTTTTCGCAATGGTCGTGAGCTTAATGGTGGCACAAACGGCATCTTCAGTGACCTTGACCTTATGGGAAACAGAAAGAGACGTTGTACAGAAAGCAGTCGACAAGATCATCCAGCGCTTTCAAAAAGAAAATCCATCGATCAAAATAAAACGCTCACACTACAAGCTCGAAGATGTCCGCACCCAGTTTCAGACGGCAGCAATGGGGGGATCTGGTGCGAGCATCGTCATCGCTCCCAACGATTTTGGTGGTCCTTTCTCAATCATGGGCATTATAAAAAACGTAGAGTCATGGGTACAACCAGCTCGCTTCGATGATTACGTTGTCAAGGCTGTCAGTGACGAGAAAAATCGAATGTGGGGGGTGCCGGTCACCAAAGGTAATCACCTGATGCTTCTTATCAACGGTAACATGGTCAAAGAAGCCCCAAAAACGATCGATGAACTTATCGCAACAGCGAAAAAGTTTACCGATCCTTCAAAAGGCAACTATGGTTTCGCTTACAATCTGACCGAACCCTTCTGGCTTGTCCCTTTCATGACAGCATACGGCCAACAGCCGCTGGTTGACAAGCAGCCAAAGCTCGATTCGAAAGCAATGCAACAAGCTCTTACATTGGTCAAGAAGTTAAAGTTTGACGATAAGATCGTTCCACAAGATTGTGACTACAGCTGTGCCGACACTCTATTTGTCGAGAGTAAGGTGCCAATGATTATCAATGGTGATTGGGCTGTGGAAAAATATAAGAAGAAGTTTGGCGATAAGCTCATCGTTGCAGCTTTACCGAGTTTGACGGCCAAGGGTGGGCACTTGTCTCCACTGGTTTCAGGAAAGTACCTATTCCTAAACGCTAACCTTAAACGCAAGAAACTCGATGCGGCTAAAAAATTTGCTGAATTCATGGTTTCACCGGAAATCCAAGAATTTCTTGTTAAAGAAACAGGTGTTCTGCCTGCTTTGAAAACTGTTGCTGAAAGCCCTGTCGTCAAAGCTAACAAGTATCTTAAAGCGTCTAACGACGCGATGGTCAACGGAATGCCTATGCCCATGGATGTTGAGTTGCGGGTCGTTTGGGATGCGATTAGACCTCAGCTTCAAAACGTCATGGCTGGACGAGTTGAAGTAAAGAAGGCTGTTGCTTCGATGCAACAAGATGCGCTTAGGAAGATCAAAGAAATGAAGCAATAGGGTCGTTTCTTGGAAGTCGTAGAGTCTCTTACCCAAATTTTAGAATTCATTGCGGCCATAGGTTCTGCTGTGGCCTTTCTTGTTATTGTGCCCAATTGGTTCTTGGGTTTTCATAAAAAAGGCTACTTCCTCGTCACGACTTTAGTCGTTGGAACG
>CAZBDM010000362.1:0-5347 GCA_964490675.1 uncultured Oligoflexales bacterium | reverse complement strand
TCATCGCTATCATCTTCCTAAAACTGTCCCTATCAGACATTTGTTCAAACCAACGCTCAAGATTAGGATACTTTGCAATAGAAATATTGGTGTAGATCAATTGAGAAACAAATGGCAAGAAACCTAAATCGGCGATTGTCGGAGTGACTCCTACAAGATAGCGCTTGCCTTCAAGATACGACTCGAGAACATCGAGCTCCTTGACAACCTTTTTATGGGCTTCGTCGCAAAGATACAGATCACAGGGAATCTCTAACTTTTTGCAAAAGTACTGATGCCAACAGACAACACTGATTGGTTGTCCGACTTGCACGACGGAAAAATCAAGCAAACGATCGACTTGGGCGGCAAGCTCAAGCTTTTCAGGGTAAAGTTGAGTCTCTTTATGTTTGCGTGCTAGATACCGCATGATCGCCCGTGACTCTGAAAGAGTTATGTCGTCACTTACGATTGCTGGAATTCGTCCAAAAGGGTTGATAGCAAGATAAGGAGAGGTTTTTTGCTCTCCATTAATGAGATTCACTTCACAATATTCATAGCTAAGGTTCATTTCTTCTAGAACAAGAAAGACCCCTTCACAATAAGGTGATTGTGGATAAGCGTAAAATTTCAATTGCAAATCACATTCCATAAAGAAGCAATCGGATCTTCCGCGCCTTCTTCTTTATTTTCAGGTTCTTCAACCGGAGCAGGCTCTGGTTCAAACTGTTCTTCAACATCTTCAAAACCAACCCGATTAGCAAAGGCAACGAGAGTCGCGTAAAGATCGACCCGGCCCTCGTTAGATTTATCTTTGACATCGCTGGGATAAGACTGACCGGCTTTTAAAATTTCATTGACCAATTCTTGATTGAGGTCTTTCCCATCGATTTGTACGTCAATTGATTTCAACACGGCTGCAATACCGGCGATGTAAGGTGTTGCCATACTGGTTCCGCTGATCGACTTAAACCCAGAGCTCTCCAAATCTCTTGGCCATGTTGAATAGATAAGAGTCCCTGGTGCGTTTACGTCAACCTTTTTGCGGTAAGGGTCAAAGTCAGTGCCACTGGCGTAGTTAGAATATTCCGCCAGCGTATCGTCCGGATTCGTCGCTCCAACACAGATCGTTCCTTCATAAGCGCACGGTAGAACGGTATATTCTTTTATCTCTTTACTCAAAAGAAACCCTTCTGTTTCACAGCTTCCGCCCAAAGGACAAGATTCGTTGCCTGCTGCCACGACGACAATGATGTTGGCATCGATAGCCTGTTGAATCACTTGATTTGCCAACTCATCTTGCGCAAGATCTTTGTACTCAAGCCCGGCGCCTAGACTCATTGAAATGACATCGGCTTCTTTTTGGATCGCCCAACGGATCCCCTTTTCAATAGCTTGAAAATCACCACCGCCATCTTTACCGAGGACTTTGATCGGCATAATCTTGGCGTTTGCCATTGTCGCGACACCAATCGGAGAAGCATCCGAGACTCCTTGCGAAGCTATGATGCCTGCACAATGAGTACCGTGTCCATTTTCGTCTTTAATCCCTGTGGAGGTACCAAGTGGATCGTACGAATCGGTGATAATATCTTTTAAGTCCGGATGACCGTCATCAATCCCCGTATCAAGAACCGCAACGACAGGATCCTTCTTCTTGCCATATTTTGCAATCAACTTGTCGTAAAGCTCTTTCGCTTTATCAAATTCTGTTTGCTTTAGAGCCCACTGCTCATCGTTAGGCGACAATTCAAGTGTCTTGAGGGTCATGTTTTTGAAGTATTTGCCAATGCTATCATAGTCGGGAAGAGGTCGTGTACGACTTGAGTTAACCTTGAAAGACTCGTTGATAAAATCAAATGGCTCATCTGCTGTTGTAAGCCCAAGTTTAGCGATCGCACCTTTAACAAGGTCGGTAACAATCCCGAAGCCTGCCGAGAAGCTACCACCAAACTCAAGAAAACGAACGATATCGTTATCGTTACCTACCGATTCAACTTTTTCGACATTAAGAATATCACTATCGACGTTTGCCTTCGCCAAGGTATCGTTGAGAAAAGTTTTGAGGTCGTCATTAGTCACTGTACTGTCTTGACTAAACCCTTGCAGCTGAAAAAATCCATAGTTAAGACCAACTGTCAGCTTGCCTTTGTCGTGACTAGAGGCACACAGAAGACTTTCTGCCAGACCGCTCGCGCCATCCTTGCAGGCACTTGATATTATTGAGAAAAAAAGCAAAATCAAGAGATTCTTCTTAGTCATAGCAATGTCCTTGTTGGCTGATTTTTTTTCGTCATTTATAGTAGCCAATGTGAACAGTATTATCACTGACAAATTTCTAATCTTTCCCCCTCAGTAAAACACAGTATGGATCAGGTGCTTAAAAAACTATTTCACCGCATTACCAGTCGCTGGTTTGATGACCGCTTTGGTCAGCCGACACCTCCGCAAACTCTTGGTTGGCCCTCCATTCACGCGAAAAAGCATACTCTCATTGCAGCCCCTACCGGCTCTGGTAAAACCATGGCTGCCTTTCTTGTTTGCATCGATGATATTTTAAAGAGGGCTCTCAACGGTGACCTCAAAGACGAGACTTACGTCCTGTACTTGTCACCTTTGCGGGCCTTAAGCCACGATGTCCGCAAAAACTTGACCGGACCACTCACTGAGATTCAAAACTGCGCCCTTACAGAAGGCAAGAAAATCGCCAAAATTAGAGCTATGGTGCGCACCGGCGACACCTCACAATCACAACGCAGTTCGATGCTGCGTCATCCCCCTCACATTCTCGTAACGACGCCTGAATCACTGTTTCTGATGCTCACCAGCGAGAAGAGTCGGGCGATCTTAAAGACCATAGAAACCGTCATCGTCGATGAGATTCACGCCCTCGCCCGCGACAAAAGAGGCACACATCTGAGCCTATCTCTCGAACGCCTTGATCAAATCTGTGAGAAGAAACCAGTACGCATCGGCCTCTCGGCGACACAAAAACCAATGGAGGCCATTGCAGGCTTTCTCGTGGGTAACGATAGTAACGGTCAGCAAAGACCGGTCGAAATGATCAACACAAGCAGCAAACGTCCGCTCGACCTTACGATTAAGGTTCCTTCGCTGCCGCTTTCAGCGATCTGTTCTCAAAAGACTTGGACAGAAATTTATCAAATGATGGCAGATGCCATCGATCAGCACCGCAGTACCCTCGTTTTTGTTAACACCCGACGCATGGCGGAGCGGGTGGCGTTTTATCTGGCTGAAATTCTCGGAGAGGAAAATGTCGCCAGTCATCATGGTAGTCTCTCACGTAGCATTCGCCTTACAGCCGAAGAAAAACTCAAAAACGGCCAATTAAAAGCCATTGTCGCAACCGCATCTCTTGAACTAGGTATCGATGTAGGCCATGTTGATCTAGTCATTCAGCTAGGATCACCACGTAACATTGCTACTTTTATGCAACGTATGGGACGTTCCCGTCACCAGGTTGGCGCAACTCCCAAAGGATTTTTTTTTCCACTAACACGCGATGAACTCTTAGAAGCGATTGCTTTAAAGACCGCAGTTGAAGACGGCATCCTCGACGCTATCGAAATTCCGGAACTGGCAAATGATATCCTTTGCCAGCAAATAGTTGCCATCACGACCGGCGAGTCTTGGCATGAGGATGTTCTTTATCTCCTCTGCAAGGGAGCGTATCCTTACCGTAATTTAACCAAGCAAAAATTTCAGCAAGTCCTTGAAATGCTCTCAAAAGGATTCGCCGATGGGCGGGTGAAAAGAGCACTTGTTCATCGCGATCGTATTAATAAGTCAATTACAGCAAAACGACATGCCCGCCTCACCACCTTAACAAGCGGTGGCGCCATACCCGAAACCGGCGAATACCCCGTTATTATTGATGGTGACGGCACCTTCGTAGGTTCCGTCACTGAAGACTTCGCTATCGAAAGCTCATCTGGTGATATTTTTCTGCTTGGTAGCACATCCTGGCGGATCGTTGGTGTCTCAAAAGGCAAGGTTTTGGTAGAGGATGCTGGTGGAGCGCCCCCAACGATTCCTTTTTGGATTGGCGAAGCTCCCGGGCGCAGCATCGAGCTGTCTGAGCAGCTTAGTTACATTTGTCAATCAATTGCAGATCAACTCGATTTTGACGGTTCACCTCAGACGATTGATGAGCTCAACCAGGACATCTCACGCTACAGGAAAAAGCCTCCGCAGGCTTATCAAAAAGCGATGAATCACCTTTTGTCCATGACCAAAATGGAAGATTGGATCGCTTTACAAGCCACCCATTACATTGCCGCTCAAAAAGCCGCGACTCATATCGTCCCTAGCTTTGAAAAAATTATTTTTGAACGCTTCTTTGATAACTCGGGTGGCATGCAGCTCGTCATCCATTCCCCTTATGGTATGCGTATTAACCGCGCCTGGGGTCTCGCCATCAGAAAACGCTTTTGTCGTAGCTTCAACTTCGAGCTTCAGGCGAGCGCAGATGACAATGGTATTATTTTATCTCTAGGTGCTCAGCAAAGCTTTCCCATCGAGCAACTCTTTGCCATGTTGAGCGAGAAAAATGTTGAAGCCGTCCTCGTGCAAGCACTGTTAGCTGCCCCACTTTTTCAAATTTATTGGCGCTGGAACAGCAATCGATCACTGGCTGTCCCACGTAATAACAGGGGTCAGAAAGTACCTCCAGCTCTGCAGAGATTTCGTGCTGATGATTTAATGACAGCTATCTTTCCGATGGCGACAGCCTGCTTAGAACATATTTCTGGTGATATTGATCTGCCCGATCATCCCCTCATTAACCAAACGGTGCACGACTGTCTTCACGAAGCGATGGATATTGATAGGCTTAAAAATGTTCTCGCCAAAATAAAGCGAGGGGACATCGAACTGATCCCTATCGATAGCCGTGAGCCATCGCCGTTCTCCTATCAATTGATCAATGCCAATCCCTATACTTTTCTCGATGATGGTGAAGCTGAGGACCGCCGCACGCGCGCCGTCAGTCAGCGTCATTCTTTCGTCGTTGATGAGTTAAAAGACCTAGCCGTCATCGATGCCCAAGTCATGAAACAGGTTGTATCTGAAACCTGGCCACTGATTCGTGACGCTAACGAACTTCACGACGCCCTTCTAGCAATGCAGATATTGAGCCCCAACGATATCGAAAACTATCAGCCTTGGTTTAACGAGCTGAAAGATCAAAATCGTATTTGTCTTTTAACTTTAAGCGAGCATCAGAGTTATTTTATTGCTGCCGAATGCCTCCCGCAATTTCGAACGATATACTCCGATAAGACATTCACACCGGAAATCTCACTTCCCGAAGAGCTCGACAAGGGCGGGCAAAGAGAACACGCCATTG
>CAZBDM010000361.1:1442-5352 GCA_964490675.1 uncultured Oligoflexales bacterium | reverse complement strand
TCTTGGAATCCAGCTGCTCACAGTATTTTTGGATATCATAGCGCACAAATCTTGGGAAAAAACTTTCTCGACTTAATGACGGCAAGAGATAATATAAGCCAGGAACTCGATGATTTCAAAAAGGTCTTCGATGGAGAAATTGTTAGAAAACCATCTGATGTCAGACCAGCTGCAAATAACGCATGGCGCGATATCGGAAGCATAATGATACCAATAGCTAACTTAAATAACGAGATAACATCAGCCTCGATTATAATGACCGACAACAGTGCTTCTTCGACAAATAAAGTACTGGTTGATGAGACGCAAAAAATTGCCAATGTTGGTGGTTTTGTCCTCGAACTCAGTGACTTTAGCCTTAAACTAACTGATCAGGCTTATCGTATTCTAGAATTGAAACAAAATAGTCAGGTTTCTTTTGACCTGCTTTGCGAGCTTTTTGAAAAAAAATCACGCATTTCATTCAAAACAGCAATCGAGGAAACAGCCAAGACCAGTCGCGAACATGAAATGCAACTTGAGGCTCAAACAGCTAACAACCACAAAATTTGGTTAAACACAAGCTGGCGATGTGAAAGCGAGGATGGTGAGGCAATAAAAATCATCGGTGCCTTTCAAAATGTTACTCGTATAAAAGAACGGGAAGCTGAAATCGAAAGCCAACGCGCTCGACTAATAGAAACGAATAAACTTACCGCCCTAGGAGAAATGGCGTCAAATATCGCTCACGAAATAAATAATCCACTGACTATTCTCGATGGCTACGCTGAGTATATGGAAAAAGCCATTCATGAAGAGAATCTCGACAAGAAGAGTCTCATGATTTACTTGGGCAAGACTCGTATGACAGTTAAAAGACTTGTAAAGACAATAAAAAATATGCGCCGCTTTGCCCGCGATGCTTCTGAAGATCCGATAGAAGTCGTTTCACTTCGTAAGATCATCAACGACACACTCGACCTCTGCCGAGAACGCATCAGATACTTTGGCATTGAGGTAACAATCGATTCAATCGATGATGACATCGAAGTTGAAGTTAGAAAAATAGAAATTGAGCAGGCATTACTGAGTATTTTAAGCAACTCATTCGACGCAGTTTCTCACTTTAGAAAGAAATGGATCCGCATTTGGGCGCGCTTAAACGCTAACGGTGAAATCGAACTTTCGATTGAAGATAGCGGACCTGGTATTCCTGAAGAACTTGTTGGAAAGATCATGGAACCCTACATTACGACAAAAGACATTGGTCGCGGTATGGGGACAGGATTGACAATTGCCAAAGAGATCTTGGAAGATCATGGTGGAAGACTGTTCTTCAATAAAGAATCGGAACACACATGTTTTACAATGGTCTTAAAACGCTTCGATAAAAATCTTGAGAACAAAGTCAACGTTTCTTAGTTTCTCTCTGTCTTATTTTGATCGAGGTCCAATGTCCTACAGTCAGGAGTGCTCAGTTCAGCTTCCAAAAGGAGTTTAGGATAAACCCATAGCGTGTACAAAATGTCACCGATTTTCCATATCTCTTTATCGCCAAACTCAAAAACGTAATCTCCCTTCATCTTGACATCTGACCAAATAAAAACGCGATATTTGCCCGTTTTTGTCAAACGTAAAGTCGCTCGCTTCTGTCTGAAATAATAGTGCTTCGTATAAGGTTCGTACCAAATCGCAGCTTGCTCTGTATTGCGAAGAATAAATGCACCTTGGCCCTCTTCGATAATATGATGCTCTTCAAAAAAACGATCCTCGGTGATCTGAAGACTCTCTTGCTTGGGTCCGACTAAAGCGACAGATGTGAGAAGAGGTCGCAAAGATTCGCAAGCAGGCACCAGGCTACCAATGAGAATATTGATCTCATTATCTATTAGGTCACCTTCTTCAATATTAAACTCAAAAACATCAACATCGTCATCACTATGGAAAAAACCATAGACAGCAATTGACTTATCGTAAGGTCTCTTCAAAGTTAAAGGCTGTTCCACTTTGATGTCCCGCTTTTCAAAGACCGGAACGTGCCCATAGGCTGTATTGCTTTTGACAATCATTAGGAGAGTACATATGATAAGGATATTGAAGGGAGTCACAATAAATCTCTCGTTTTTTAAGCAGGTTGTCAATATGTTAAAAGTATTTTTTACGAGCCTCAGCGCTATGATGCTTGTTTCGTGTATCCACTCAAAAGAAGTCGATGAGAATTTTATCAGGTTTCATCTCGAAGATAAAAGTGGAATCGAATCAAAGATGAAAGGCAGCAACGAAACTATTTACCTCAAAGAAAAACCCGAGCTAACCACTAGTGATATTGCTCGTGCAGAAATCGTCTCAAGCCCCGTTGCAGGACCAAACAATGTTCAAGTCGTTTTTACTGAAAGTGGACGCAGCAAACTCGCAAAAATCACTGCAGAAAACATACAGAAAAGACTCGCCATCCTTATTCAGGGAACAGTTTACATGGCCCCGATTATTCAAGAAAAAATTGAAGGTGGTAGAGCGATCATCACCCTGTCAGGACGTCGTCCTCCTGGGGACAAGGACATCACCGCTCAAGAACTTGTCAGACAAATCAATGAGATGGTCGAATGAACGACAAATCAATAGGGTTAAAGCTGTTTTTTCATCGTTTCAGAAAGCACACCAAACATCATGTCGTCAGTCATACCATCAAGAAGCGCATGCGCGGTATGATCATTGATATTTGCAGATTGCAGACGATTGTTAAGTAGCAAAGTACAGTAACCATGCATCATTGCAAAGGCGTGGACTGAGATTCGATTGCAGTCTACGTCAATAAACTCTCCAGCCTCTCTTCCTCGTGCGATACAGTTGTAAAGCACTGCAAAGGCTTTTTCGCCTGCCGCCCTTAGTTCCGGATAAGCAAGAAAATCATCAATTTTTCCAGAAAACATTAAACGAAAGACATCGGGATGGTCCTTGGCGAAATCCAGGAAAGAATGACCCATTGAACGAAAGCGGTGGTGTTCTCTGACAGCGTCTTTTGGATAGCTCTGCAAATATTTTGCAAACTCGTCGAATCCCCATGTCGCAATGGCAGCGAGAAGATCTTGCTTATTGGCAAAGTGACGGTAAGGCGCACCAGGTGAAACTTTCAATCGTCGAGCAATATCTCTCAACGAAAGTTTGTCTGCTCCTCTCTTATGAAGAAGCTTGATGCCTTCTTTGATGCAAGCCTCTCTCAGATTGCCATGATGATATTCGGTTGTCTTTCTATGTTTTGCCAATCGTCTGTCTCGTAAGTTCGTTTTAAACAACACAATAAATCTATCGGAAAAAAATTTAGTTGTCCAAAGCAATCACCTCAAGACCTAATAATAATTAGTATTATTAATTATTTAAAAATTAAACTTGATTTTTAATGTAAACACCCGATACATTGCATGTAAACATTGATTACTTAAAGGTGGGTTTATTGACGGACTATGAACCCTAAGGAGTGACGCACTTGATTAGATTTTCTTTCGTACTATTAATTGTCGTGGCGGCAGTCGGGATATTTGTACATTGGTCGCTCCCGCCTCACGCTGTCGAGGGGATCAACCACCCACCAGGGCCAGAATGGTTTACGATTCAAAGACTTGAATACTTAAAGAGACCTATCCTGACCCATACTCATCTGATATCGTCTCTCATTTTCGTGTTCGTTGCACCTTTCCAGTTTTCGGGTAAGTTTCGGAAAAGGTATATCACAATCCATCGTTACCTAGGAAAACTATTTCTATTAATCACTCCTATCGTCGCTGTCTCAGGTCTTATCCTTGGCATCGTGATGCCGTACGGTGGCAGCCTAGAAATGTTTTATTCGGGATTACTTTTCATATTGATCATTGCGGCAGCCTGGAAAGGCTACCAGACGATCAAAAAGAGAAGAGTCTTAGACCATAGTAAATGG
>CAZBDM010000361.1:0-1432 GCA_964490675.1 uncultured Oligoflexales bacterium | reverse complement strand
CGCCTATTTGCCTGGACGATGTCGATCGCAAGCATGAGGATTCTTATGGCGCTATTTTCTCCCTTCCAACCCTGGAGTGACAGACAATGGTTTAGCATATCATTGATCTTGGCTTTAATTCTTAATGCCCTTGTAGCTGAGTGGATCATCAATAAGAAAAAGTGGGTATAAAATGAATTTAGAAACATGGTTTTCAGTGGCAAACACTACGGCACTAATCAGTTGGATTATTCTTGCAATATTCCCAAATTCTAGGGCAACTCGTCTGTTGATTCACTCTGGTGGCGTGTCCTTTTTTCTCAGTTTTATGTACTTGACCTTCGCTTCAAATGCCATGCTTTCAGAAGCACCAGGCGGGTTTGGTTCGCTTGCTGCTGTCAAACAACTATTTGAAAGTGATGTATGGTTGCTAGCAGGCTGGATCCATTATCTCGCCTTTGATTTATTGATTGGATCTTGGATTGTTAAAGACGCTTCACAACGCAAAATCCATCACTTGATTAGACTGCCATTTATGTTTTTGACATTTATGCTAGGACCCATTGGTTTTTTGGGATACCTACTTTTAAGAAATATCAAAGGAAAAAAGTTAGAAAGTCTATTTTAGATCATTTGAATTGAAATAATTAGGGGGACTTTTTTATGCTTAGTTTAAAGATGTTTGGATTTGCCTTGACTTTAAGTCTAACGGGTTGTGCTTTAGCATTACCTTTTAAAGGGCCCGGCTATGATGCCGATTCGAAAAAAATCATCGCGCCTAGCTCCGATAAAGTTGTTGTAGCTTTGACCCATGTCGTCGTCGATAAACAGAAACGCGATAAAGTTGACGATCACTCGAAAAAGATCGTCGATGTGATCGATCAAACACCAGGGTACATCGGTGGATCTTTCAGAATAGAATTTTTCGGTGATCAACTTTGGACGATGACCGTTTGGAAGGACAAAGAATCAATGGATAAGTTTGTCAACGGTCGCATGCATCTGGATGCTATGTACCAGGGTGCAAGTGGAGCACGCAAAATGCGCTCGAAAGTCTTTTTGGTCAGTAAGGATGAAATCCCAATCTCATGGGATAGGGCTCTCAAAGAACTCGAAACAGAGGAACTTACCTCTCTTCAATATCTTAACTGAGTCCAAAAAACAGAAGCAATCAGCAATGCGGGCCGGGAGCTTTGCGCTTCAGGCTCTTGTTACTCCAACCAAAAATAAACATCTACTTCATTTATACCATTTGGTTCCCAGCACACCCAAAGGCGCTACTCTTTCGGTAAAGCCACAGGACTCGACATCAAACGACCTGTTGCATGATTCATCAGTTTCGCTAAGCGATTCTGATCAGATGCTGGACATTTGTGATGTAACATAAAGCAATTATTGGCTAGCCCGGATTTCTCATAAAAAAACACCTGCAATCCAATCAAACCTTTGAGAT
>CAZBDM010000360.1:0-5363 GCA_964490675.1 uncultured Oligoflexales bacterium | reverse complement strand
CTGGAAGTTTGGGCGGCCAAATCAAAACTGTGATCTCTGGTAGCCAGAGATCACAGTTTTGATTTGGCCGCCCAAACTTCCAGCATCAAGCCCGAAATCAGAGGGCGCTTTTTTATCGAAAGGCTTCTTTTTTGCTTTCATGATCCCCGGAAGAGAGGTGTACCTAGGCTCGTTAAGAGATTTATCGGCTCCAAACACTGCCGGTAGTTTAACGTCATAAACTTCCGTCTGCCCACCTTCTACTTCTCTTTCAACCTTAGCTGAACCATCGGCAATCTCCAGTTTGGAGACAACGTTTGCATGGGGTCTTCCCATAAGCTCCGCCACCATGACGCCGACGTGCATATTGTCATCGTCAATGCCCTGACGGCCACATAGGACGACATCAGGATTTTCCTCTTTCGCCACAGCTGCAAGGACTTTTGCAATCGTTAGCGAATCAGCGTTTTCAAGTCCTGCGTTCGAAACGAGGATGGCGCGATCGCCTCCCATTGCAAGAGCTTTGATCATTCTTTCTTTGACTCCGTCGGCACCA
This sequence comes from uncultured Oligoflexales bacterium, assembly GCA_964490675.1. Lineage (GTDB taxonomy): Bacteria > Bdellovibrionota_B > Oligoflexia > Oligoflexales > JAWKNZ01 > CAZBDM01. Next base: position 4,828 of record CAZBDM010000360.1, on the reverse strand, counting down.
AAACTAACGACCACCACTTCGCCTGAACCCGCTTTTGTCTTAATTTGAATGGCTTCTTCGACTGCGAATTCGTCGTATGGATTAACGACAAACTTCATTCCTGATTCATCGATAGACTTACCGTCGCCCGCAATCTTGATTGCGGCTTCAGTGTCAGGAGTTTGTTTTAACAGAACCATCACTTTCATTATCTTTTACTCCTCTCTTACCTCTTAAAAAGGCATCGTTGGCTCAACTCTAACAATCACTAGAAGTCTTGGCAACCAAAGCTCCATTAAGATCTTGCGAGCTGCTGAACAAGGTGCTTAACGCCGTCGCCAAGATCAAACTTATGACCTTCTTCAAAAAGGGCCATTTCAAGAGCCGCCATTCCCGCCACGATCTCAAATTGATCGACAAAGCCTAAGGTGGAAAAGCGGACAATTTTTCCCTTAAGGTGATCCTGACCACCCGCAAAAATCGCTCCGTAATCATTTCTCAGTCTTTTAAGAAGAGAAAGACCGTCGACGCCCTCTGGAACGCGCATAGACGTGACAGCGTTCGATTGATCTTTCTCAGCAAACAGCTGTAAGTTGATCTTTTGAAGAGACCTGCGAACAGCGTCCGCAAGTCTTTTATGGTGCTCAGCCACTTGATTGATACCAATGTTGTTCATGTCGGTTAATGCAACATGCAAACTTGCAATTAAAGTGGTTGCTGGAGTCCAAGCAGAATTACCCTTCTCTTGGCCCTTTTTTTCTCTTTCCAGGTCGAAATAAAAACGCGACCTCTGCGAAAGCTTTTGCCAAGCACTGTCACTTAAATGGATAAAAGCCAATCCTGGTGGAATCCCGAATCCTTTTTGACTGCCCGAAACCATACAGTCAATCCGCCATTCATCCATTTCAATTTTATGAGCAGCAAGACCTGATATCGCGTCCACGACAACAAGACTCTCTGGCGAGAGTTCCTTTACGGCTGCGACAATCTGCTGAACGGGATAAAAAACTCCCGTAGAAGTTTCGTTAGCCTGAAAAAATACAGCCTTGAGATTAGGTAAAGCTTTGATGCGAGATTTAAAAGCGTTTAGGTCAACACTCTGCCCCCATTCCACTTCAAAAACCTCGGTCTGGCATTGGTAAGCATTGGCCATCTTAACCCAGCGGTCACCAAACTTTCCACCTCTTATGCAGAGCACCTGATCGCCTTGGTTGGTGAGGTTTACCATAGCTGATTCCATCGCCCCTGAGCCGGAGCTCGTCAAAATCAGCGGCATGCCTTTCGTCCCGAAAACAGGCCCAAGCAACCTTCGACACTCCAAAAAAAGCGCACTGAAAGAATCAGTCCGGTGATAAACCGACGAAGACACCGCCGCTAGCTTGGCTGCATCACTGACCGGAGTGGGACCGGGACAGAAGAGTCGTTCACGGGTGAATGGGGCCTTACTCATGGGTGCAACCTCAAATGATTGGAATCGATGCGTCAGAAAATACGCATGGGGAAGCGACAAGGTGAAGAGGGGCAAACCTGACTTTATAAAGCTTCGACCATGCACTCAGCCTAACGACTGAGCCACCTATCATACAGCAACATGCTTAGCTAGAAAACAGCTTTTCATGCATCCGATGGGGGAAGCTTTTTCTTTTGGGTAACAACAGACGGTACCGGGATCGCCACTCGCTTTCCGATGCGCAGTCGTCTCGGAGAAAGCTTTGGGTTGAACCTTAAAATGCTGCGGACGGACACCTTGTACTGGCGGGATAGGCCGTAAAGGGTGTCGCCGGATCTCACCTTGTGGAGAAGGACGTCTTCAATTTTTACCGATGAAAGTTTAGGCAACACATCGTTAAACCGGCCTGTATAAGACTGCGGGATTCTTAAATAGTAAGGCTTATTTCCAAGACTAGCGAGGGGTGGTGTAATACCTCTAATCAGCTCTGGGTTCCAGTGCTTGATGAGTTTGAGAGGAATGTCCAGAAACTGCGCTAGTTCTTTGAGCATAACCGGCTGCTCGATTTTCACAGTTGTCGATGGAATTTCGTTGAGCGGATTCGCCTTAACCTCCCGAAAACCGTGCTGCTCGGAATTTGCAGCAAGAGTGAGAGCGGCAAGCATTTTAGGAACATAGTGCTTTGTTTCCGCACGCAAATAACCGGTCTTAGCAATCGTCCAGAAATCTCGCGAGCCGACCCGCCTGATCGCTCGTCTGACCTTTCCAGGTCCTGCATTATAAGCAGCCATCGCCAAGTACCAGTCACCGAACTGACGGTAAAGATCTTTGAGAAGGCGCGTCGCCGCAAGAGTGGACTTGGCAGGGTCTCTTCTTTCATCCATCCAGTAATTAATGCTGAGTCCATAACGTTTTGCTGTACCACTCATGAACTGCCAGGTGCCCGTTGCTCTTGCTCTCGAGAAAGCTCGGTTATTAAAACCAGACTCGACCATTGCTAAGTATATCAGTTCCTGCGGCATTCCTTCTTGATCTAAAATGGGTTCGAGAATCTTTCTGAGACTTTCTCCCCTGACAAGCCACTTAAGAAAGGTCTTACGACCGTTGGTCTTAAAGTAGCGAATCCAATACTCGACCTTTTCATGGGCGACCACTGGAATGCCACCAAAATAAGGGCTAACAGGGCCAGTAAGGGTTCTTACCGCATAGTTTAGAGCCGCTAGTTCCCTTTTTCTGTCATAGCGTTTTTGCGAGCGCCTTGACTTGTATTTTTTTCTCTTATTTTCAGAGTAGTACTTTTTCTTCAGATACTTTGTATAAATATCGTCTTTACAGAAGCCCTCAGAACTGAGCTCTGTTTCAGCAACTTCTTCGCCAGTTTCGATTTTTTCTGCAACTTCTTTCGCAACAACTTCTCTTTCCACTTCTTCATCTATATTCGATAAAGAGGACGGCATGCTGGTTGGATCAACATCGGGCTGAGTCGTTTGCGTTTTTTCTTTTTCGATATGGTTGGAAATATCTTTATTGGATTCAAAAGCACAGTTTGTCAGAAAGACGAACCAGAGTATTTTTCCACAGAACCTTAACCAGTTAAGCACTACTGACCTCAAGTGAAAGCATTGGGCGACATTACTTAGCCTATCCGCAACCAGAGGTTGCATCAAGCTGATCTAAAAACTTCTTCGGAAATAGATCCTTTTGGATCAGTCGGGTCGGGGTAAAAATTTTACCTGCTTACGGCATAACCATTGAGAACATAACTAAAATTACCGCTGACAACCAGTCGTTTTTTGTTAAAGCCGTCTGGAAGAGGCGCGAAAGGTGAAGCTAGTTTAATAGCTTCGACAATCGCATCATCGAGGACATCGTAACCAGAAGTCTTGATCACTTTGATGTCAGATGTCGTTCCGTTTTTATTGATCGCAAACTCAAGCCCTACGGTTCCTTGAATGCCTCTTCGCCAGGCAGACGAAGGATAAATCCAGACAAGCTCAATTGCTTTGCGCATATTGGTGAAATAGCCAATGTACCGATACTCCTGGGTGTTGATATCGATGCGATCACCATCCTCGATTTTATCGTCAACGTAGTCCTGGTAGCCCGCATCAACCTCTCCAGCTAATTCACTATAAGAATTATTAAGCAGACTCTCGTAAGCATTTCTCGCCTTGGCAGGCGGTTTGGTTGTGAGCTTGTAGGGTCCGCTTCCAAAAATGGGCTTAGGTGGGTTGAGGGTTTTCGGTGACGTTTTTTTAGCTCCCGATTTGCCCGCTTTTTTTTGAGCTTTCTTGACACCTTTTTGGCCAGGATTGGCTGCCTTTTCATTTTTGATCTTGTCGCGGGCGATCTTTGTTTGTTTTTTGGCAGTATGATCAGTCTTGCCGAAATAGTCGGCTTTGTCGGGACGTTCAGTCTTTTCTTGCGGGGTTTCCAGGATCTTTTTAGGTTTTTCAACTGGAGCTTTTGGCTTTTCAGCATATTTGATTTTAATCGGCACTTGTTTTTTGACGTTGAGAGGTATTTTGTTACCGTCACCGCGCCACTGACGGTATTTTTCGAGATTGAAGTAAGAGCCTAAGTGAATCAAAAGAGAGACGACAATTGAGAGAATAAAAATAGCGCGACTGCTGAAGCGAAGCGCCTTTTTTCTCTCATTTTTGTTTTTTTTCCCTTTAAAAAACAGCACTTATCAAAGATCCCTAACCAGCGACATCCGAATTTAACTCATAACACACTAAAAACAATGAGTTTTCATAGCCGATTGAGTTTTTTTTATATACCCTAGCTTTGTAGCATTGTATCCCACTGACATCTCCTCTACTATCGGCAAAAGTAGGGCTTCAATGAAGTCAGTATTTGAAATTTCGAGGTGATTATTTGAAGTTACAATCAACAATAATCTTTATTTCCTTATTATTACTCATCAGCTGCTCTGAAAAAGAATTCGACCCAAACGACCCCAAAAAGTCCTATGGGATCGCTAAAGAACCCTACGACAATGGGAATTACGAAATTGCCCTCAACAAGCTCGGGGAATTCCGCGCCCGTTTTCCTTATAGTCAATATGCCATCGAGGCTGAACTCCTAATCGCCAACAGTCATTACGAGCTTGCCCAGTATCCCGAATCTGCTGCGGCCTACGAGCAGTTTGTCAAACTCCATCCCAAACATCCAAAAGTCGACTTCGCCATGTTTCGCATCGGTGAATCTTATTGGGCAGAAGCTCCGGAAGAAATTGACCGGGAGCAAGACTTTACTGAAAGAGCTGTCATTGAATGGCAAAAGCTTATCGACCGCGAAACAGATAGCGAATATGCCCGAAAGGCGGTTGGCCTGGTTAAAGAGGGCAACCGACGCATTGCCCTTTCCGAACAGTTCATTGCTCGTTTTTATTGC
>CAZBDM010000359.1:0-5376 GCA_964490675.1 uncultured Oligoflexales bacterium | reverse complement strand
CCAGCATAGGCGGCAAGGGCAGCGCTTGTGTTTCCAGTAGAAGCACAAGCAATGATTTTTTTGCCTAAGTGGTTAGCCTGTGAAACAGCAACTGTCATGCCTCTGTCTTTAAACGATCCAGTAGGGTTTTCGCCTTCGTGTTTGAAATGAAGATCTTCGACTCCGGCATATGCACTTAGAGAATGACGATGATATAGATTAGTACTACCTTCTGGATGGCTGACGATATCTTTGTGAGGAAGGTTTAGTACTGCTTCTCTGAATCGCCAAACTCCGCTGACGTCTAGTACCTTACGGCTGAGAAGCCTTTTTTCGAAGGTTTCTTTGCTTAAGTCTTCGGGAATTCCCTCGGGGCGCTCGATACTCAAGAGACCCCCGCAATCGCATTGATACCGGACTTCTGTAAGGGGATAGGTCTTGAGGCATTTTATACATTCAATAATTTCTTTCTGTGAGTTCAAAGTGCTCTTGCTCCTTTATGAGAAACGCGTCCCACATGTTTTACGGTGGCATCCGGGGCAACTTTAGACATCGCTTCGAGACATTTGTTAGCCGTCTCTCGGTTGTCGCTAATTGCGAATATTGTCGGACCGGCTCCAGACAAGGAACAACCTAAAGCCCCATGATCAAGTGCGGCTTTTTTGATTGAGTCAAAACCTGGTACGAGCGGTGATCTGCGAGGTTCGGCGTAAGAATCGTTGAGAGATGATTTTATCAAATCAGTACTTTCGTGAGAAAATCCATGACTAACGCCAATAGCATGAGCCATGACATCAACCCACTCGTTTTGCTTTAATGATTCTGGTAGAACTTTTCTTGAAACTTTTGTGTCAAGTTTGACATTGGGAGTGATTAATGTGATCCACCAATGGTCTTTTAGAGGCAAATTGAAGACTCTAATTGGATCTACTGAAAGGACGAGAGTCAGTCCGCCACAGGCGCAAGGTGCAATATTATCAAGGTGACGACCGGCAACGTAAGCTTCTCCTGAGAGAGCAGCCTTCATAACTGAATTGTGATCGGTGTTGATTTGCAGCGCTAGTGCTGCGGCGAAAGCGCCAGCGACGCTAGCTGCTGCACTTGCACCTAGCCCCCCAGAAACGGGAAGTCTTCTATCGAAAGATACCCGTACACCTTTTTTTGAATGATGTTTGGCCAGCAAAGCTTCGGCAGCAATAACGGTCGCGTTTTTTGAGGCGTCTCTCGGAATCAATTCCGCATCTAGGCCTGTGACTTCACCAATTTCTGAAGGTCCATCGATCAATTCGAGTGAAATCACATCTCCTAACCCGTCGACAGCTAAACCAAGGGCATCAAATCCAGGTCCTACATTACCAATTGTAGCGGGAACAAATACTTTTACCAAAGTCATGCCTGCACCTACCTAAGTTTCGCCATTTGGGCTGGCTGAAGTGGCAATGGCGACGATATCGTTAAGTACCCCAGCAGCTGTCACCTCGGCACCAGCACCTGGTCCCGTTACGATGAGAGGGTTAGCATCGTAACGCCGCGTCTTAATAGTCACTTGGTTATCTGTTCCTCTTAGTCTACCAAGTGGCGAGGAACGTTCGACAGCTTCTATGCCAACAGATACACCTTGTCTTTCGATGCGCGCTACGTAGCGTAGAACACGGTTTTCAGAGCTCGCTCTTTTGATCTTTTCATTAAATTCCTCATCAAGCTTCTTTAAATTTTCAATGAACTTATGAGGATCGTCATCACTTAAGTCGCTTGGGAAAAGAGGCTCTAGTTTGATATCTTCAATATTAATTCTGCGTCCTAGAGTGCGCGAAAGAATCAATGCTTTACGCGCAACATCCATTCCCGATAGGTCTTCTCTTGGGTCTGGTTCGGTATAACCGAGCTTGTAGGCCTTCGCGACGCTTTCTGAATAGCTGACACCGTCTTCAAGTTCTGTCATTAAATAACCAAGAGTCCCAGAAAGGCAGCCAAGAATGACGTCGACTTCATCGCCGGCAGAAGCGAGCTTTTCGAGAGTATCAAGTACTGGAAGCCCCGCTCCAACTGTCGCTTCGTAGCGCAGCATAACACCGTTTTCGCGTGCGGTTGCGAAGAGCTCGTCAAAGTCAGCTTGCGGAATAGCGAGCGGTTTTTTGTTGGCAAGGGCGACATGCATTCCATTTTTTAGCGCTTCAAGAATGATTGGAGCGCTTTCTTCAGCAGTTAAGTCGGTAAAAATACCTTTTTGCATAGGGAGCTGAAAGATTCGTTTTTTGACATCTTCGCTAATCTCAGCAAGTGATTTTTGACCAACTCCTTCAACAAGAGCTTTGCCATTCTTTTTCAAGTTGATGAGCTCTTCAAGCTGCTTACTGTTGTAACCCTCTTCGTTTACCACCAACCCCGAACGATCAGCCAAAGCAATGCAATGAAAGTCTGTCTGATAAGTTTGTTTAAGATAGCTCGTTTGAGTGGAAATCTGTTTGGCTAAGGTTCTTCCTATTTGTCCAAAACCAAAGATCGTCACAGTTGCTTCCCGTCCCTTTCGGTAAGGGAGAGCGCGCATCTTGTCGAGTTGGTATTCACGGTGCAAGGCTTTCAGTGCAGCTTGCATCTGTGATTCTTCAACAGCAAATGAAATATTTAGCTCTGAAGATCCCTGGGCGATGGTGACGATGTTAATTTCTGCCCGAGAAACGGAGGAAAACGTACGTGCAGCTATACCAGGTACGCCTTTCATTCCCATGCCAACAACAGCGACCACGGCAAGGTCTTTTTTGGCGTAGATCTTATCGATGAGGCGGTGGGCAATTTCGTATTTAAAGGCATCATGGAGGAGATCGATGGCTTCGTTGGCTTGGTCGTTAGGAACGACGAAACAAATACTGGCCTCACTCGATGCCTGACTGATAACAGAAACAGAAATATCTCCACCGGCCATTGTTGTAAAAGTACGGCCTGCGATACCAGGGACACCTATCATGCCGTTGCCTTCGACTGTAATTAAAGCTTGCCCCGGGATAGCAGTTAGTGCTTTGACCGGATAAGAATCGCCACTGACCTTGGCAGAAATCGTTGTTCCAGGGAAGTCAGGGCTGAAGCTATTCTTCACGATCAGCGGTATCTTTTTGTCTAACAGTGGAATAATCGTTCTTGGGTGAAGAACGTTTGCACCGTAATAAGCAAGCTCTGTGGCTTCTCGGTAGTGAAGCTCTGGAATGACTCTGGCGTTTTCAACAAAGCGAGGATCAGTCGTTAACATTCCGTCGACTTCTTTAAAAAACACCACCTGATCAGCGTCAATACAGTTGGCAAGAATGGTTGCAGAGTAGTCAGTTCCGCTACGTCCTAAAGTCATAATTTCTTGATCGGGCCCCGTTCCGATAAAACCAGGTACGAGAACAACATCGTGATCCTCAAATAGTGGAGGGATCTTGGACTTACAAAAAGCACTGCTTTTCTCCCAGTCAGGTGAGATCGTGCCAAGTTTTCTTTCTAGGTAAATAAGTTCCGTTGCATCGATGAATGCTGACTTTACATCGCATTCTTCAAGAGCAGCGCTAAATAGCTGGGCCATCATTCTTTCACCGCGTGCGACCGATACATCCAGTATGCGCGGAGTATGTTCTTTCAAAATACTAAGACTTTTACAGATAGCATCAAATTCTGTCGTAAAATCGTCGGCCAATTTCTTTAAGAAGGCTGATCGCATTGGGGATTTAACGAGTTCATCGATGGCCTCCTCGTGACGTCTCTTAAATTCAGAGCAAGTTGCACGAGCTGTTTGCAAGTCGCCCGTCGCAGCAGTGTTGGCGGAATCGAGAAGACGATCTGTAATGCCACCCATAGCAGAAACAACGACGATGAGTTTGCTTTGACGCTTCTTAACGATATCCAGGGCTAATTTGATATTTTCAGGGGTTCCTAAGGAGGTCCCGCCGAACTTAAAAACTTGAATAGAACTCATAACTTACCTTCGGTTGCGGTTCGCGAGAGGCTCATACTAACAAACTTATGGTTGGCATGCTATATCGACTGCAAGGACCTAAAAATCGGTAGCAGGACTAATGGGGGGAGTAAGTTGATTGCTTTCGATGGAGTTTAGGTCTTGGAGGCTGTTTTGCTCGGGGAAGCTTGTGTAGCCATCGCTGCTATCCTTAGGGCGCCATGAAAATTCTGAATAATCATCAGTGGATAAGCCACAGCTTTGACGTGCGGAATAGGAAATTTTTGATTCACTAATCTGGTAGACACCGCTAGCATTTTGACTAAAGCATTGTTTTTGAGCGAATTCTTTCAGGCTAGGGGTGGCGGATTCTCCGTAAATATTGCAGACGATCCCTGAAAGCCAGGGAACATTGACTGTGTTTGAAATCAAATCACTGATCGATGAGCCATTTCCATAGTAACCACAAGCGCTCAAGCTTCCGTCTTCCGAAAACTCATTGGAGCCTGTCATAACATTTGAGTATGTGTCTGAAACAGAATTCATCCAGGCGATAGAGTGTGAACTCTCTCCGGTGTCTGGTGTGTAAGAAATTTTTTGAATAGCGTAAGATCCTTCGATGGGAAAACTTAAGTAGCCCGTCGTGCTGTCGAAAATACTGTCTCGATCGATATTTATGATCGTCACGCTTTGCTGAGAAGCACGCAATTCGTAAAGTATTTGTTGATCGCTTACTTTTTCATAGTGAACTGATAACCAAGTTTCAGATGTCGAATCATCTTCGGGGCTATAAATGATCTGCATCATGCCAGAAAACTGACCTGAACTTGCTGTGATTTTGTGTGTGAGTTGTGCATCGACCCTTAAGCCATGTACTGCGAACTCTATGGCTGTCTCAAATTGATCAGAAGAAGGTGCGGAAAATTCAGCTTTGTCAAAATCTTGGTCGATGTCAAAACCTTGCAAAGATTTTGTTACGATTGGCATTAGATCGAGAGGTTCATCGGCAGAGGGCAGACCAAGATCGTTGATATCTGCAAGACAAAATAAGCTTGCGATTGTGAATAGACTCCAGCGGCTGGTTTCACTAAAGCGTTCCATCTCATAATTAACCTGGGAAGCGTAGCAAGCATTGCCTTGTTTATCTAAGGTACTCCAAATGCCAAGTTGACCTTCGTCGATTGTTCCACTGTCAGGTGATTCTTCCGGATGGTTTCGAAAATCGATAGCCGGTGCGAAGCATTGCGGTGCTTCGGGTAAAAGATTGCTCAAGGATTCGATGCAATCTGATACGGCTGTTCCACTTAAAATCTCACTTATTTTTTGCTGATCAGAGTTGTACCGACTGACGAAGGTTTTGCGATTTTGATCCTCATAGTTTTCTGCTGTTGCAGTAAGAGGTTCAATAGCAAAGGGGGAGGCCGTGATAAGTTGAAGGGGAAATGCTTGACTAAAGATATTGCTTGCGA
>CAZBDM010000358.1:733-5381 GCA_964490675.1 uncultured Oligoflexales bacterium | reverse complement strand
TGGTGAGAATGACCGGTAAAAGCTATCCTTCCGTATCCTGCGTTGATGAAGTGCTTTTGGCTTTAAAAGCTACAGAACAAAGTTGGGATGACCTTGCATCGCTGCGCGTAAGTATCTACAAGACGAGCCGCAATTTCATTGCAGATCTTTGGAATGCCAGCGTTACTAATTTAGAAAACCTCTCTATCAAGCACCGTCTTGACGATCATAAAAGGACCCATAAAGACCGTATTTCCGATATAAAACTCAGCGAAGTCGATCGTGCTCTGCAGACACTAGAAGGCCAAGAAAGAGAGCCCATTATTCTCACCCATAGGTACGGCTTCAGCCACCAAAAAGCGGCGGAAGTTATGGGTCTGGCCGAAAAAGCCTTCGAAAAACTTTACGAAAACTCGGTAGCTAAGCTCTTTAAAATAGGACCTCTCGATCTTGGTTCGAAAAGTGAATTTATGAAAACGGTGATTAAGCTTGATTATCACCCTCTGCCAGAAGTGGTTCCAAAACAAGATACTGACCTGCAAGAACTGATTGTAGGAATCAAGACATCCCATAGACCGCTCGGTACATTTTTCAAGATCTTTCTGCTTATCGTTGTGCCTGGAGCGATTGCTGTCACTTGGTGGTTGAGGCCAGAATGGATCGAGTTTTCAATACAATGGATTAAAGCCATTTTAAGCGGTTTTAATAATTAAATAAAAAAATAAATAATAGATGTATTCTAATAAAAAATAATAATGTTTAAAAATGCCTCCTTGCCATTCATACATCATGTCATTTTATCCTTCCAATCAAAGATTTTAGTAGCTTAATAAAATCAATTGACATCTAAATCAAAAAATAAGAGATTCCCGCCGTATGTGAATAAATAATTAAAATATTCTAATAGTGTTTATCGTTTGGGAGCTGAGGCGTTATGAAAAAGAGACTATTATCTACGTTTGTAGGACTATCGATGTTGAGTGGAAGTTTGTTTGCCACAACACCATTAGAGCAAGCAGACGAATTATTTAAAAAAAGAGGCGAAAGTGTTCATGACACTCAGGCAGCTATCGATGCTTACAAAGCTCTTCTAGACGGTCTTACCGAAGGTTCGGCTGATTTAGTTCACGCTGTTTCGCAGCTTGGCCGTCTCTATCACCTGCAAGGTGAAATGCGCGTCCCTGAAAGTCGCGATGAAAAGAAAGCGATCTTTTCAGAGTGCCTGGAGGTCATGGATTACATTAAGCCTAGTACATTAGATTCAGACGAAGATAAGGCTCGCTACTACTACTTTTATTTAACATGTAAAGGCTACCACGCAACGACCCTTGAAGGAACCGAGTTGGGTACTGCAGTCGCTGGATACCTCTGGAGCATTTCGAGAGCCAAAAACTTCGTCGATACATCCTTTGAAGGTGGTGGTCTCGCTCGTGTGATTGCCGGAATATACGTCAGTGACACGGCTAAGGACAAGCTTCCAGTACTCTTTAAGCCCAAAGAAGCATTGGCTCTCATGCAAAAGGCATTTCAAAGAGGCGAGTTTGTAGATCGCGCTTACAGTAAAAACTTAAAGCCTGGTAACTTCTACGGTAATCATTTCGTTATGGCGCGATGCTTACATTTCGTCAAAGAGAAATTTGGAGAAGACGAGATTCGCAAAATACTCGCGGATGACTTCATCCAGCAAACCCTTAACAATCAGGTCGACCCCAAAGCTTATCTTGGCGCTGCTAACGTTGGCGTGATCGCTGAAATTGACAGGGTTATTCGAAGAGCGACCAACCCGAGAAGGGATACGACTGGCGGACGCTTGTTTGAAGCGAAATACCAGCAAAAAAGGATCATAGAATTTCATAGAGGACTGTAGTTTTAGCTCCTTACGGTCAGGCGCAGCTAGCTGCGCCGCTTCTGCCTGAAAAGAGAGAAAGGTAATCATGAAACGTTTCGGCAAAGTCTTCATCTTATCATCGTTAGGGTTGCTGTCAGGCATGGCGCAAGGTTTTGAACATACCAAAACGCTACCGAAAGGCATTCGGAGCGTTATCTTTAGAACTGTGCATACCGAGTTGAACGAAAAGACTAACGGTTCAGGAGTCAAAGAGTCCCTCGAAAAGCCGCTCAATAAAGATTATAAATTTTCAGATGCGATGAAAAACGATAGTGAAACGAAGAAAAATCGTAATCGTGCTTACCTCGCTAAAGAAGGGTTTAACGAAGATGATCCCTTGGGTCGTATGAATGCCGATTTGACTGGGCAGGTGACCGTCTTTGCACCGATTGTTTCATACGGACTCAGTGAGAAGTTTACTCTTGCTATAGCTATTCCCATTTACAGAGCAAGTATGGATGTCGAGCTCGGCTTTGAACCTTCGGAAGAAGCACAAGGGTTTTTAAACTCGCTTGCTGAGCCCCATAGTAACAAAGCGTCGATCGCTCGTGACCAAGGTCAAAAACTAAATGATGCCGTTGGTGAACTCAACCAAAAGCTAGCCGACAATGGCTTTAAGCAGCTTGGCTATTGGTCGGAAACAGGACTGGGCGATATGACTTTAGCGGGAAAGTACCGGTTTTTTGAAACGAGCTTTCTTAAAATTGCGACAACGACTGGTGCCGTCTTGCCAACAGGACGTACTGATGACCCGGATAATTTGACTGATATTCCTTTTGGCGATGGGACTTGGGATATCTTTTCTTCCCTGTCTTTTGATCAGCCGATCGGTGCTGGATTTTTCTTTAACCAATACGGTAAATACACCTATCAAGCGCCTGCTCGCCGTTCGGTTAGGCTAGAGACTGACGACGAAGCCATTGAAGTCGACAAAAGATTTGTTGACTACAAAATGGGAGACAAAGTCGATGCTGGTATTTCGCTGCAATGGGAATCGCAAAACGGTATGGGAGCAGGGTTAGGATACACATACTACAGAAAGCTTGGTGATGATTACAAAGTCGATCCCGACGTCGTTGAGAACGAGCTTGAAGAAAATACCGATCAATTTGCAACTCATGCCGAAGCCAAAGTGAGTTTTTCGGGGGTTCCTGCATATCGTTCTGGAGCGATTCCTGTGCCGTTTTCGACCGGCATTGAATACAAAAGACATTTATCTTCCATCAACATGCCAGTGAGTGATTTAGTCACCTTTGATATGGCGGTATATTTCTAAGAGAGGGCTAAAGGCGTGACGATTAAAAAAAGATACAACATAAAACTCGTTCTTGCCGTGTCGGCCCTAACAGCAGCTTTTAGCATGCAAAGCTGTGGAAATGCTGATGCCAAAAAGCAAGATTCAGGAAGTGTCAATCTTCCTTCTTACCCAGATATCGAAAACGTCCTTGGTCTGACTGATCAAGGAGCGAAGGTCTATCAGGGAAGCTTTCTTATCTGGGATAATAACGCCACACCTGATCAAATCCAGGCGATCGCTCAAGTTTCAGACGACACTTCTTTTAATCAATCAAAAGAGCTAACCGTCTTTTATGATGAAATGCAGCCTCTTCTTGATGAGAAGCAATCTTTAAGCCAAGAAAAAGAAGCTGTTGAGAAGCAAGCTTTCGATGAGCGCGATCAGCGTATTCTCGGCTACAACATAAAAAACCAAGCTCAGTTGCGTGAAAGTGCTGATGTTTGGTTTGAAAATCAAATCAAGTCTCTACGTTCAAAAGGTTTGATGACTGCTGACGAAGAAGCATCGGCGATGACTAAATTTGGATTTTATTGCCAAGCTAAAGTGTGGCAGTTAGCGATTTCGCGAAGCATTCTTTTCAACGAATTCACAAGAAGACCAACACCCTTGGCTCTTTGTGAAAAGTACTACCGCGACAATGGGATTATGCTGGAAACAGCCGATCAGTGTCAGGCCAGTAAGGAAGCCAAAAACTACTTTTCTTGTGTCTGGGGTGAGGGCGTTCTCAAGACCGTTTTTTGGCAAGAGTTATTCGAAAAAAATGCTGACATAAGTAAACTCGTTCCGCAGTTCAAAGCCAGTCTACAGAGTGGTGCCTTTGAAAAGCGCTTTGCAGTTGCGCCATCAGATGTTGTCGAAAATACAATCGTTTTTGGTATCGATTATACCGACGATTTTCTTGAAGACCTTTACCCTGGAGTCGATCCAATTGCAGAGCTTGGCTGTTTAGGTCAAGAGACCTCTCCTATGACCGAAATCTTAAGCCTTTGGGAAGTCGAGAGAACGACTGCTTCTGGTGATTGTGATAAAAATGGCGAACTCTTTGCGAGTGAAGTAGACGGAGATGGTAATGTCGTACCTCTCGATCCAGCCAAAGCAAACCTTGCTGAAACCTTAAGACTCGTAGCTCAAAGAGACTCCGCCATTGGAGGCTTAAGCGTCAATGACCTAATCTATAACAATCCATACTCTAAGGAAGACTTGCTTACTGCTGATCTCAAGGATTCTCCAGTTGCAAAGAGAGTCGATCCTGTGATGGCGACCATCGATCCAAGTCTTAACGAGATTTCTCCCGAAAACGAGCAGATTCTCGCAAAGTTAACCGCTTCGATTAATGCTCTCAGTGATCAGGAGCCGGATATCCTTGAAAGGTTGCGAGCGGTCAGTGATGAGTACTATAAAGAACTCGTCGAGAGATCACTTTTGTCTGTAAACGACCCGGGTGCCGTATCGGGTTTGTGGGGTAACGCCATGACGGTCTCCTC
>CAZBDM010000358.1:432-723 GCA_964490675.1 uncultured Oligoflexales bacterium | reverse complement strand
GCACAGATTGTCTTTGATTGGATGTTAGTCGGTAGCGAAACACCGGTGCGCGCTTGTGCAAATGCTGAAACAGGCAAACCGGAGGGCTGCGGTGAAATAGCTGAAGGAACCTACGAAGCCGAGCTTGAGTACGGTCCAGAAAGCGGTATGTTAAAGGTGACGATGCCAATGACTGAACCAGAAGCTTTTGGGTTTTCATATAACCCAAGAGGAGAGAAGCTTGTCCAAGAGTTTAACAACCTCAAGCCAGAGGAGTTGCAGGGTTTGACCCTTGAGTTTGAGCTTTATCCT
>CAZBDM010000358.1:0-422 GCA_964490675.1 uncultured Oligoflexales bacterium | reverse complement strand
GTCGGCGACTATCTTGGTCTTTTGTCTGGAGTTGTCAAGTTTAAGGATGGCGATGACGAGGTCTTTGCGGGCAGCGCTAAGTTGACTGACTATTCTGTTCATAAATCGATGATCGGTAAGTACGGTCTCATCTACTAATGATTTTTTGTGGGTCCAGGGCAAAGCTCTGGTCGCTGCAGGGTTGTTAAAGGCATCAGCGCAAGTGTCTGCTCAATCAGGATCTCTTAAAGAGTCCAATTTATAGAATTGACGCGTCTTGCATCCAAGATATTTCAAAAATCCTTCTTCACCGACTTGCTCAAGTCGGTGTAACATAGTGAAGTGTTGTTAAACCGGGATCCGAAATTTTTTGAAAATAGTCCTTAAAATCAACGGATTCGAAGTTCGGACGGGTGAAAGGCGCAAGGAGGAGTGAAGCCGCA
>CAZBDM010000357.1:0-5384 GCA_964490675.1 uncultured Oligoflexales bacterium | reverse complement strand
TACGTATTTTTTTTGTAAATACAGAGAACAATGTTAATTTTGTATTAAATAATTATTATTATAAAATATAAAAGAAGTAGAAGTAATTAGTTAATCAATACACAAATCCAGAGAGCCTTTTAAATTTAAAGTAATTGTAAAAATAAATACTAATTATGGCTGGGACTTGATAGCTAACTGAGATAAATTTAATAAAATTTACAATCTTGATGTCGTCGTTATCCCGACCAACAAACCAATCGCAAGAGACGACCAGGAAGACGGGGTCTACCGGACAGCCATAGAAAAGTTTAAGGCGATAGCTAAGGAGATTCAGGAAGCGCAGTCCAAAGGACAACCTGTCCTCGTCGGTACCGTGTCGGTCGAAAAGTCTGAACTCCTCTCGACTCTTTTGCAAAAACTAAACGTTCCTCACGAAGTATTGAACGCAAAAAACCACGCACGTGAGGCCGAAATAGTCAAACATGCCGGTGAAAAAGGCCACGTGACCATAGCCACCAACATGGCTGGTCGTGGTACCGATATCGTCCTTGGTGAAGGAGTTAAAGAGATCGGTGGACTTTTTGTCATAGGTACCGAGAGGCACGAATCAAGAAGGATTGACAACCAGCTGAGAGGGCGTTCTGGTCGTCAAGGCGACCCGGGCCGTTCGCGGTTTTTCTTATCGCTTGAAGATGATTTGATGAGAATCTTCGCTTCTGACCGGCTTTCTGGAATCATGCAGAGACTTGGTATGGAGGAAGGTGAAGCCATCGTATCACCGATGGTTTCGAGAGCTATCGAACGTGCCCAAAAAAGGGTAGAAGAACAAAACTTTTCCTCACGTAAGCACCTTCTTGAATACGACGACGTTATGAACCAACAGCGTCAGGTGATCTACACGCGAAGAAAAGCGGCGCTTATGGGACAAAGCGAAATTGATTTCGTAGAACCCACGATCACGAACGTCGTGCAAACTATTTCAGAAAAATACTCTCCAGAGGCTTTAAATGCTGAAGCATGGGATTTTTCAGGAATCGAAAAAGAAATTAAAGGTGAGTTTAATATCGATCTCAGTCTCTCTAATCTTGATGCCAGTGATACGACGGCCGACGCGATTGCTCAAGAAGCCAACGAAAAAATTACCGCTGAGTACCGCAAAAAAGCAGAAGATGTTGGCCCTGAAAACATGATCAAGATCGAATGTTATGTCTACCTTCAAATCATCGATCAAGCCTGGAAGGATCACCTGCTTGCCATGGATGCTCTTAAGGATGCCGTAAGCCTTAGAGGTTATGGTCAAAGAGATCCTCTGCAGGAATATAAAAAGGAAGCTTTTACGCTTTTCTCGCAACTTATGGGTCGCATTGAAGAAGAAACGACATTGGCTCTTTTAAGAATGCCAAAACCAGAAGTTGTCAGAGAGATGCCCTACGAAGAAGTCGATATGGAAGAGCTGGAGTTTAAACACCCAGACGCCTCCTCTGCTCCGGCTCCACAGCCTCCTGCGCCGGCCACACCGGACAACGATAAGCTTGTCTATCATGGCTCAAGACAGTCACCTCCACAGGAGGAAAAGGCCGCTCAACAAACCTATAAGAGAGAAACGGCAAAAATCGGCCGTAATGACCCTTGTCCTTGCGGTTCCGGAAAAAAATATAAGAAGTGTCACGGGCTTCCTGGTGCACAGCCATTACCACAAGAAGCTCAGCATAGCCTCTAAGATAGGAAGGCGCTCATGAACCGAATCTTTGATTTTACTCCGGTGGAAGAACGAGTCGTTATCAACCGCATCCTTGTACAAGTCCACAAAGCGGTTGATCGCCACTTTCCCAACGCAAAAGAAGCTTCGTTTCAGTTTAGAAGCACAGTGTTTAGTGACGATGACGAGCACACAGCAATTGTCAAAGCCGCCATAGAGCTTGATAAAGAAAATAAAAGAAAAGAAAAGCAGGAAAGCGCTGTATCAAAATCAATCGCCACTGAAGACACCACAAAAAACAAGGTCGACAACGGTGGTTTTTGGCAAAACCTTGATCTTAACACCAAGATTGCTGCCATTGTCATCGTCGTTTGCGTGATAATCTTGGTCGCTTATTTCACCTTAATCTAGCCTTCAGCAATTTGACCTTCTGCCGCCGCCTGTTGAAGCTCAAAGGTTGGCAGCATTGCTTCAGTCGCAGCATCAATGATTTCCATGACCTGTTCTTTTGTAAATGACGCTCTTTCAGCTGTCCCTTGAAGCTCGAGAATGCGCCCATCTTGGGTGATCACAACGTTCATGTCGAGATCGGCAGTGGAATCTTCTGAATAATCCAGATCGACCAGTACCTCACCATCTTTTATGCCCACAGATACAGCTGCAACACTTGCTGTAAGCGGGTTTTCACGCAGACGTCCCTTTCTGACAAGGTTCTCCACCGCAATTTGAAGAGCCACATAGGCGCCGGTAATCGAAGCCGTTCTCGTGCCACCGTCTGCTTGGATAACGTCACAGTCGATGAGAAAGGTAAGGTCAGTGCATTTTTTTAAATCGATCACTCCCCGCAGACTTCTTCCAATAAGCCTCTGAATTTCCTGGGTTCTTCCGCCAATTGAGTTTCTTTCGCGTCTTGTTCTGACGTTTGTAGCTCCTGGCAGCATGGAATACTCGGCTGTCAACCAACCACTGGGAGGTTGATTATTTCTCATCCAAGGTGGAATCGATTCATCAACGCAAACATTACAAATCACTTTTGTTTCGCCAAACTCAACGAGAACACTGCCTGCAGGGTGCTTGATAAAATTTGGTGTGAATCTTATAGGTCTCATCTGTCTTGAGGTTCGGCCATCGTTGCGCATGATTTGCTCCCTGAATTATCATGTCAATATTAATTAATGATCAAATTTAGTGTCACCTATAAACCAGAGCTGATACCAGGCCCATCCTGGTCGGTAGGCTGCTTGGGTATGTCCTGCATGATGTCTTCAGGATAGTCTCCAGTAAAACAAGCAAAACAGTGTTTATTTTCCGATCCTTTGCCAAGGGCTTTTTTAAGACCATCGGTAGATAGATAGGCGACCGAGTCCGCTCCTAAAAAGTCTCTGATTTCATGGATATTCTTTTGAGCGGCCAATAGTCTTTTTCTTTGTGGTGTTGATACCCCATAAAAGCAGGAGTGGGTGATTGGAGGAGAACCCACTCGAAAGTGAATTTCTTTTGCTCCTGATCTGCGTAGCATTCTGACAATCTTGACAGAGGTCGTGCCCCTCACAATAGAATCATCAACGACCACAACCCTCTTTCCTTCAAGGACACTGGAAACAGAGTTTAGTTTAAGCTTTACACCAAAATCTCTAATAGCTTGACTTGGTTCGATAAATGTTCGACCAACATAATGATTTCTAATCAAGCCTAATTCGACCGGTATACCAGACTGCTGCGAGTAGCCGAGAGCCATCGGTACCCCTGAATCTGGGATGGCAAAGACAACATCGGCTTCGGTGGGGTACTCTTCAGCAAGCACCTCTCCCATACGTTTACGAAGATCGTAGATACATTCTCCACCCATGCGGCTATCCGGTCTAGAAAAGTAAATCGGCTCGAAAGAACAGAAAGCCTGACATGAATTTTTTTGGCCTACAAAAAAAGACTCGATGCCATCTTTTGAAATTTCAGCAACTTGACCAGGAAGAATTTCTTGTTGATGGCTAGCATCCAGTAAGTCTAGAGCACAGCTCTCTGAGGCGATCACCCAGGCATTATCTCGCTTACCAACGATTAGTGGTCTAAATCCGTAGGGATCTCTCACCGCAAACATGCGGTCTTTTGTTAAAATGGCGAGAGAGTAAGCCCCTTTTACGACCCCCATTGCTTCGACGATTCGCTCTTTTAAATCTTCTTTTTTACTTCTCGCAATAAGATGCATAAAGACTTCCGTGTCGGAGGTAGAAGTAAAGATACTTCCGGCATTTTCAAGCTCTTTTCTGATCTCGTCAGCGTTGGTCAGGTTACCGTTGTGAGCTATAACCACAGGACCGTGCATCGGTGTACGAAAAACAAAGGGCTGAATGTTTTGCATCTGCCTGCCACCGTGGGTTGAATAACGAACGTGACCAATAGCAAGGTTTCCAGGCAGTTTTTCAAGAGTTTCACGGTCGAAATTATCGCTAACAATACCGTAACTTTTATGGCTGTGGAGCTCAATTTTCTCATTGCCATTTACCGGTGGTTGATCTTCAATCGTGACGATCCCACAAGCATCTTGTCCCCTATGCTGCAATGCATAAAGCCCAAGATAAACAAGATTGGCGGCTTCTGGATGGCCAAGCACTCCCATAATGCCACACTCTTCTCTTAGAGACGAAAAGGGCAGTTCTTTTTCGGTCAATGAAGATTGCAAATACTTCTCCTTAAAAGGGCAAAGACGACTGGTATGAGCTTACAATGCTTTCATACGGCAGCCTTATACCATCAATCGTCAGTTCCTTAGTCTTTGTGGCTTCTCCAAGAGGCGTTAAACTAAGCTTCGGGTAGGCTTTTAATACTTCATTTAGTTGCTCAGTTGGACTGTTACTAGCAAGAACGTAAGCAAGATCTTGCTCGCCAAAATAAAATCTAAGTCGATCTTGTTCGCGGGTTTCAATGTTTAGTCCCAAGCCAGATTTGATAGACATACCTAGCAGTGCTGCTAAGACTCCCCCTCTACCGACGTCTTTCGCTGCATTGATAAGGTCACTTTTAGAAAGGTTTTCAATCAAAGAGAAAGCATCTTTTTCAGATTGCCAGTCTATTTCTTTCATGTCGCCCTCGTCAATTTCTAGGCGACAGATCTTTGCTACAACCGATGCGCAAAAGCTTGGATCGTAAGTGGTTTTAGAAAGCAGGTAAAGACGGCTAGGCTCCTCTACAACAGCTTTTTTGGCGACTCTCACATCGTCAATTTTGCCTACCATACCAATCATTGGCGTCGGGTAAATCGATTTTTTATCAGTTTCATTGTAAAGGCTGACATTGCCACTGACCACCGGTGTGTTAAGGTTAAGGCAGGCTTCACTGATACCGTCGACCGCTTCTGAAAACTCCCACATAACCTCTGGGTCTTCAGGGTTACCGAAATTTAAGCAGTCGGTAATTGCCAAAGGTGTTGATGCGGTGGCAGCAATCGAACGAGCAGCTTTTAAAACGGCATACGATCCACCAAGTCTTGGATTGTTTCTGCAGTAGCGTTCGTTACAGTTGGTAGCAATTGAAAGACCAAGGTAAGGCATTTTTTCTTCGGATATATGGTGCCTTATCCACAAGAGCGCAGCACCACCACTTTCTGGTCCAAATCTAGTCGATGTACCGATGTGGTGATCGTATTGCCTGTAGATTGGTTTTGTCTCACCCATTTCTGAGAGCGTGTCAGTGAGTATCGTTTCTA
>CAZBDM010000356.1:4444-5388 GCA_964490675.1 uncultured Oligoflexales bacterium | reverse complement strand
CGCAAGCAGCTTCATTTGTTCGACGATCTGATCAAGCTTCTCCTGCGCCTGTTCATTCATTGCTTTGAGCGCCTGGCTCTTGATCACCCCTTCTTCAGTGGGAACAATAGCGAATCCACCGACGGTATGGGCGTATTCAAGCAAACCCGGAAGATCTGCAGCCATCTTTTGAAGCTTATTCATATCAACCTGTTTAAGGTCATCAGGTTTTGGTTTGTCGTTCAAAAAACACTCCTAGAAAAATCGCCCAAAGCAACGCTTTGGGCCCTTGCCATCAAAATCAAAGTGACATGCTACATCAAACAGGCAGACATCATCAGCCGTACTCCAAACCCTGAACTACCTGCACCTGGGAAGCCGGTCGCTTTGCAATTCCAGGCGGTACCTGCAATATCAAGATGAGCCCACTTGGTCTCACCAACGAATTCTTTTAGAAAGACAGCTCCGATGATCGTACCCGCCTTAACGCTTCCTGCTGCGATATTTTTAAGGTCAGCGACTTCAGCTTTGACTTCCTTATTGAGCTCCGGCCAAAGAGGAAGCTGCCAGTAAGGTTCGCCGACTTCTCTCGCCTTCAAGAGCAACTGATCAGCAAGCCCCTGATCATTTGAGATCAATGCCGCACCGGCTGAACCAAGACCGTGCAAAACCGCGCCAGTAAGAGTCGCCGCATCGATAATAAATTCTGGTTTGTAGGTTTCGTTTCCATAGGCCAGACAATCAGCAAGGACAAGTCGCCCTTCAGCGTCGGTATTAAGGACTTCGATAGTCTTGCCGTTATAAGCTCTGACGATATCTCCAGGCCTTGTCGGATCGTGACCCACCATATTTTCAGTCGCGCCGATGATACAAACGACATTCGTCTTTGGCTTAACGCCAGCCAACGCTCGCGCGACACCCATCACAGCTGCTCCGCCTGACATATCGTATTTCATCTCATCCAT
>CAZBDM010000356.1:3314-4434 GCA_964490675.1 uncultured Oligoflexales bacterium | reverse complement strand
CCCGCCAGCATCGAAGGTCAGACCTTTTCCAACGATAAGACGTGTTTTACTGGTATCTTCTCCTTCAATCTCCATAACGATCATTTTAGGATCGCGCTCAGTCCCACCCGCGACACTGAGAAAAGAACCCATCCCTTTTTCTTTCAACTCTTTGCGTCCAAAGACGGTGCACTTAATTCCGACCTCCGAGCTGATGCCTTCGGCAATTTCTGCGAAGCGCTCGGAATCAAGCCAGTTCGGTGGTGCATCTTGAAGAGCCCGGGCAAGCATAATTCCAGATAAAGTTGCGCGACTTTTTTCCAAATCAGCTTCGCTTGCTGAACCACCGACAAGAGAGATCTCTTCCGGTAGATCAGCCGTTTCTTCCTTTTTTCCCTTAAAAGATTGTAAATTAAACAACCCTAGACAAAGACCTTCCCAACAATCGATTGCTGCCAGCTCTGAATCTTCAAGAATGGTGAGACTTTTATAGGATCTGCCTTTGACCTGAGAGCACGCATCGAGCCCCAATTGACGGCTTTTTTGGACAGGCGTAGTGCTGAGCTTGCTGGTAGAGACCAGAATAAACTTTTGCTCGCCTACTGCGACAGTCTGAGACCCGGACTTTCCGAGCCACCCAATAGAAGACGCAGCTTCACTGATGTTCTTTTTCAAAGTATCATCGATAGATTTTGTATCTATGGAAAACGACTGCTCACCGTTTGATGGTGCCTTTACAGCGACAATTGTTGGCGAGTCAGCAGCTATTTGATTATTTTTCGATAACTTCACTTTACCGAGCCAGCGGTAGATCTCTGGAAGACCTTCTTGCCAAGAGATTTCTGATAGATTGCTCACTTGCTACTCCCTGCTAATTTTTAGAAACTCGTAAAAACTACCATTGACAGGCGATTGATGAAAGGGTTTC
This sequence comes from uncultured Oligoflexales bacterium, assembly GCA_964490675.1. Classification (GTDB taxonomy): domain Bacteria; phylum Bdellovibrionota_B; class Oligoflexia; order Oligoflexales; family JAWKNZ01; genus CAZBDM01. The sequence goes on along the minus strand of CAZBDM010000356.1, from coordinate 3,527 downwards.
GTCAATCATTAACTATCTCCCGCCAGCGCAGCTTTATCGTTGCTTAAAAGCTCCGCTTGTTCTTTTATAGAGACCTATGCTGAGCAGAATAAACAGCTCGCCTGTTTGTTTCAATATTCTTATGTTTTTTCAACCACTTAGAAGGAGCAGATGCGATGAGCACGATCACCTACGTTAACGCAAGGGAAATTCTTGATTCCCGCGGCAACCCAA
>CAZBDM010000356.1:0-3304 GCA_964490675.1 uncultured Oligoflexales bacterium | reverse complement strand
GTCGAGGTTGAAGTCGGTACTGAAAGTGGCTTTCTTGGCCGTGCAGCGGTCCCTTCTGGAGCTTCTACTGGCGAATTCGAAGCCTGTGAACTTAGAGATGACGACAAGAAAAGATACATCGGAAAAGGCGTCCAAAAAGCCGTGAGCAACGTCAAAGACAAAATCGCCCCGAAACTCAAAGGTATGGACAGTTGTGAGCAAGTTGAAATCGATAAGTTTTTGATCGACCTTGACGGCTCTGAAAACAAGTCAAATCTTGGTGCAAATGCTGTCCTCGGTGTCTCTCTCGCTTGTGCCAAAGCAGCAGCAGAGGTTTCTGGCTTGCAGTTGTACCGCTATTTAGGTGGCGCATATGCCCGCCGACTCCCTGTGCCGCTTATGAACATCATCAATGGTGGTTCCCATGCTGACAATAATGTTGACTTTCAAGAGTTTATGATTGTCCCCCATGGTGCAGAAACATTCAGAGACGGCCTACGATCTGGTGTCGAGGTGTTTCACGCTCTCAAAAAAGTCCTGAAAGACAAAGGGCTCAACACAGCCGTCGGAGACGAAGGAGGATTTGCTCCAAACTTAAAGTCTAATGCCGAAGCTCTTGAAGTCATCATGACTGCCATTGAAGCAGCTGGATACAAACCAGGAACTGACATTTCATTAGCGCTTGACGTGGCAGCATCAGAGTTTTGCAAAGATAAGAAGTATGAACTTGCCGGTGAAGGACGTACTTTGAATTCTTCGGAAATGATTAACTTTCTTGCTGATTTAACTAGTAAATACCCCATCGTTTCTATCGAAGACGGCCTTGACGAACATGATTGGGACGGCTTTGCCGCACTCACCAAAAAGATCGGTGATAAAGTGCAAATTGTCGGTGATGACTTGTTTGTCACTAACCCAGCGCGCTTAAGAGACGGTATCGAGCGCCACTCTGCAAATTCTATTTTGATTAAGCTGAACCAAATCGGTACATTAACAGAAACAATGGAATGCATCGACTTGGCGAAACGAGCGGGATTCACTTCTGTGATTTCTCACAGATCCGGAGAGACCGAAGACACAACAATCGCTGATCTTGCCGTCGCTACTGGTGCAGGACAGATCAAAACAGGTTCTGCGAGTCGTACGGATAGAATCTGTAAATACAACCAACTTCTTCGTATCGAAGAAGAGCTTGGATCTTTAGCAGAGTACAAATGGTCAAGACTATAAAAGACAGATTATCTTCAATAGAGAGCCAACGGCTTCGACGCCGTTTGGCTCTTTTTTCTTTTGTTGGCTTTATCACTTGCACGTCTTGTCTTTGTCAAAATAGTAGTAAGCAACAGGCCAGTAAATCAGTGGCTGACTTCTCATTGACTTACGAGCTTGATAAACAAAAGTCACTAGAAGACCTCAAAGAGATCGCAAAAGCTCCTCACCCACTTGGTTCAGCAAGACAAATGGAAGTAAGAGATTGGCTTGTAAATAGGGTAAAAGAGGTAGGAGCAACTGCACAACTCCAGGAGTTTAAAGCTGAGACTCCTAACCCAGAAGCGATCGGAAAAGATGCTGGCCCTATCGCTCTTACGATCGAAAAGACCGGCTTTAACATTCTGAGTCTCGTAGAAATCGGCCAAGACAAAGACTGTGTCGTAGCGATAGGCTCCCATTACGATTCAAAAGTAATCCCAGGAATCAACTACCTCGGCGCCAACGACAGCGGTTCTTCTTCGGTGGCCCTCATTCAAATCATCCAGTCCCTTCTTTCAACCGAAAAAAGCTTGTTTTTAAAATGTCACATACTTGCCATTTGGTTTGATGGTGAGGAACCAGTTTTACAAAATTGGGATGACGGTGAGAGACGCCACCCCGCAAAGATTCAAGACAACACCTATGGAAGTAGATACTTCGTAAAACAACTTGAGAGTTGTTCTTATGGTACAAAAGAAGCTTACTGCTTCGCCCATGAAGGTAAAAAGTTGGCTTTTTTGGGGCTCGTCCTTATGGACATGATTGGATCACCTGATATTAAGATCACACGCGACTCATTTTCTAGCCGCTACCTTATTAGTTTACTAGATGAAGCTGCCTCAAAAATGAATAAACCTGACATCGTCAACACCTACACTAGCGCTATAAGCGACGATCATATTCCATTTAGAAATATCGGTATCCCCGCCGTAAACATCATTGATTTCAATAATTTACAGTTCTGGCACAAAGAAGGCGACGAAGTTTCTAATGTGTCCCAAGATAGCATTGAAACAGCAAGCAAATTAGCCCTTTACATCTCTTTGAGCATTGCAGCCGACCCTAAAGCCTATTTCATAAATGCCGATAATTAACCAAAGAAACCAGAAACACTTTCAGGTCTCTTAAGAATAACCATGAAAAGGGTTTGAGATGGGTGATTCGATTCAACTGGGAAAGCTAAAGGTTGATATCAATGAAAACGGCAACGAGGTTGTCTATCTCTTTGCCGGTGATGTTGATGAAAACTTCAAGCAAGAAGAACTCCCAAGGGTACAAAAAGAAAAAATTATCTTCGATCTAGCAAAACTTGATACTTTCAACTCGATCGGTATTAGAGAGTGGATTCACCTTGTCAGAGACTTTACAAATCTGGGCTCATTACATTTTGTTGGATGCTCGGTAGCAATGATCGATCAAATCAATATGGTACCCGATTGCGCCGGTGAAGCAGTCATCGAATCTTTTCAGGCTCCCTATTTCTGCTCAAAGTGCGGAGAAGTCAATCGAACAATCGTCATAGAAGATCACCGTGATCAGTTGAGACAGAAAGAAGCGCCCGATTTCAAATGTGAAAATGATGGAATGGAACTTGAGTTTGATGCCCTAGAAGAGAGTTATTTCTTATTTCTAGACAACAGCAAAATGATTAAGGACGCATCTTAGGTTAAAGAATATGGGATTTTGAGCATGGATGCTCTTACTGCGGCAGCACTAAAAAACTTATCTGAAGAGGCTCTTCCTAAACTGCTTGAAGAGCTACAGGTGCTCTATTCAAAGGCTTCTGAGGAAAGACAGCCGTCGCCAGAGCTGCAGTCAATGCTGGTTGAAAGCTACGAACTCTTAAGATTATTAGCAAAATGGTCAGGCGTCGAAACTCCTGTTTCACTGACAGACGAGCCAGATGAAGACGTTATCAGTGACGATGAAGCCGAAGCTGAAATGGCTGCTCTTGAGAACGAAAATTTCGGCCAAGATGCCATACAGGAAGCATCTGGAGAAATCACTGATGATGAAGCAGCACGTCTGCTTGCCGAAATGGACTCTCCCTCCGAGCCTGAAACATCAGAGTCCG
>CAZBDM010000355.1:0-5390 GCA_964490675.1 uncultured Oligoflexales bacterium | reverse complement strand
AGTAATAGGAAGACCAATAACCAAAGCAGGGAATAGAAGAGAAGCAGCAAAAGAGGCTGCTATTTTCCTAAAAGAAGTCATCGATCGGATCTATGTACCAAATTTCAGCGAAATCCCGAATCATGAAAAAGTTAAAAGTGAAAGTATCGATGTTTGGTTGATCCCTAAATCAGAAATAGCGATTGCAAAAGTAACAGAGGGTGAAAACCAAGGGAAGTTTCTCTTTTCAAAGAAAAGCGTATCTTCGGCAGGGCTCTATTTCGAAAAAGTGCAGAAACTACCCTTTTTAAAAGGCAGTGGTGGTGGAGCGGCTTATAAAAAACCATGGTTAGAGCGAAAGATTCCTTCTTGGCTAAAAGAGAAGAATATTGGTCTTTATAGATGGCAGTGGCTGGGTTTGTTTCTGTCGATCCTTCTCGGGCTCATCGTTAAAAATATTTCTCATTATGGCGTTAGAATTTTTAAAGTCTTTACGGCGAAATCTGCTGTTGCTTGGGACGATAAGGTGGCCCATGCTATCGATACACCGGTTGGGCTTATTGCGACCTCACTTTTTTGGTACTTCTGTCTGCAAATTTTGCGGCTTGACGGATATGCGCTGACCTTTCTTTCGTTTGTTGTACAGATTGTCTTTTCCTTTGCTCTGATTTTACTCGCATATCGATTGACTGTCGTGGTCAACGAGTATCTTCTTCATGTTGCACGAAAAACCGACTCTACCCTCGATGATCAGCTGGTGCCTCTTTTAACCAGGGCATTACGCCTCTTCGTCATCGTTTTCGGTGTGCTCATTGCCGTTCAGAATCTTGGTGTCAACGTCATGTCACTTCTGGCCGGTCTTGGGCTTGGTGGCTTAGCCTTTGCCCTAGCGGCAAAAGATACTGCGGCAAATTTATTTGGGTCTATCATGATTCTCTGGGACCAACCCTTTAAAGCTGGTGATTGGATTAAAGTAGGGTCTGCTGAAGGGACGGTTGAAGAGATTGGCTTTCGCTCCACAAGGATCCGCACGTTTTACAATTCCCAAGTTTCGATTCCGAATTCGCAAGTCGCTAATTCCAACATAGATAATATGGGTCGTCGTAACTATAGGCGCGTAAAGACGGTGTTGGGGGTCACCTACGATACACCTCCCGAAAAGATGGAGGCCTTTCTTGAGGGCATTAAAAATATTCTTTTGGCCAGTCCTGCTACCCGTAAAGACTACTTTCATGTTGTATTCAATGATTTCGGTGACAGCGCACTTGAAATTCTTCTTTACTTTTTTCTTGATGTTCCAGATTGGTCGCAAGAGTTGGTTTATCGCCAGAACGTCCTTCTTGAAATTCTCAGATTGGCTCAAAAAATTGGTGTTGAATTCGCCTTTCCTACTCAGACTCTCCACGTTGCAAGCATGAATCAAGGGCTTCTCCCAGATGAAAATGGCAAAGTCGATGAGAATGCACTTAAAAGCATGGTGGGAGCATTTGGCCCAGGAGGATCGATGGCAAAGCCGGAAGGTCTTGGGCTTTTTGTACCACCTTATAAGACTTGAAACTTACCATAACCAGAAAACTGTTGCGTTGCATCTCTTTGGATTCTGAACGAAAATGAGGAATCTTGTTGAAATGTGTTTCCAGGAGTGGGTGATGGGTCTTAATAAGTGGATGCTTTTTGTTAGCTTCATTGTGTTGGGTTGTGGTTTTGAGCAAGCAGTTTCGGCAAAACCCACGGTAAAAAAGACCATCTCAAAAGACAAACCAGCAGCGGACAAAGTTAAATCCCTCAAAAAGCCCAAAAAACGCAAACGACCAAAAAAATCAAAAGGAAAAATCCCCTTTTCTAGTCATTTCAATAGCGCTTTCATCGCTTCCCCAGCGCAGATCTATCAAGTAAAAAAATTTAAGAGTGATCTTTCAATAGGCTATCAGATCAATCAAAAGGCAGCGGCCTATAAGGACGTTGAAACAAGTGATCTCGAAGATGGTTTTGCTGGTTCGGAAATCTTCTTGTCCAATTACTTCAACTTCAACAACTTTTTGGCTGGTATTGCGGTGGATTACCTCACTGGTGATACGAAGAGAAAATTTGATATCGAAGGCGAAGAACAAAATCAAACGATCAAAGTCACCGATATTTCGATTAGTCCTGTCCTAGCATTCAACCTAGATGGATTCGTCTTTGCTTTTGGAACTGATGTTAAGATGATCGAAAGCAGTAGCGCGGGAAACACTCAAAAAACTAATTATAATACTTTCATTCCGGCCTTCTTGTACTTTAATCCTAAAATGGAGGGGGGCATTGCCTACAAAACGAAGACGAATATTGATGCCGATCCAGAAACCAATGACCCAGGTGTCAAGCAACCCGCTCAAATCATTACGCACGGTCGCTTTAGCCTCAGTCCCACCACGAATATCAGTGCGGTTTTCAATATCCAACGTTATTCTGAAATCGACTCGGAACTCTATGACGATAGACTCAGTCTTGTCGGCGCTTTTGAGATGTACTTGGGACGAACCTACAAGTTTGATACTAACCTCGGCTACAACAGTCCTTATCATGCCAATCAGTTAGCTTTTGGCCCTGATACAATTGCGACTATTGAGTTTGGTGGCAATGGCGATTATTTGATAGGCAAAGAAATTGTGCTTGGTGGTGGTTTCAATTATGAATTTGGCAGCGGCGACAATGAGCTTGGCGATTACGCTAAGACAGGATTAGAAATCACGTTGCGTGGTTTCTGGAATCTTTAAGCCCGGATCCGAATTTCTAGACGGTTGATGTGTTGCTTCGTCGTCGTGAAATCCTCATGTACCAGTGCGTACACTGCGGTTTCACTCCTCCTTGCGCCTTTCACCCGTCCGAACTTCGAATCCGTTGACATGAAGGACTATTTTCAAAAAATTTCGGATCCCGGTTTAAGGTAAGAGTTTGTCAATACCGTAAACTTTTTTTTTATTCCTCGACATTTTTTTGGACAGTTGACATCTCTTTTTATATCTCCAATGATGAAGCCAGTTACGACTTTTAAAAAGAGAGAGTAAGCATGATTAATCTTAAAGTTAATGGCAAAGCGGTCAGTGTCGATGTCGATCCGTCGACACCTCTTTTGTGGGTGATTCGCGATCAACTGAATTTCACCGGAACTAAATATGGTTGCGGAGTTGCACAATGTGGAGCATGCACCGTCCACATGAACGGACAGCCTGTGCGATCGTGCTCTCTGCCGATTTCATCAGTCGCTGGAAAAGACATTACTACTATTGAGGGTCTTGAAGACAAGGTCACAAAAGCGATTCAACAGGCATGGGTTGATCAGAACGCCCCTCAATGTGGTTACTGCCAATCAGGGCAAATTATGTCTGCGGTTGCTTTACTCAAAAAAACACCGAAACCAAGTAAGCAACAAATCGATCAAGCGATGTCTGGAAACCTCTGCCGATGTGCGAGTTATACCCGCATAAGAAAAGCCATCGAGCAAGCTGCAAAAACACTGGAGGCCTAATATGACGACTCTCGATAGAAGAACTTTCGTGAAACATTCAGCTTCCGTTGCGGCAGGTTTGACCTTTGCTGTTTACATTCCTGATAGCTTTGCAAAAGCTGCCGACAAATTAGTTGGTCATAAAGGCAGTTTTGAGGCGAATGCTTTTGTTCACATCACTCCTGAAAATCAGTTTATGATCTATGTCAAACATCTCGAAATGGGACAAGGAGTCTATACAGGGCTGCCGACATTGCTTGCTGAAGAGATGGACATCGATCTTTCTCAGGTGATTGTCAAATCAGCTCCTGCCAATGCTAAGCTTTACAACAATCTATTCTGGGGTCCAGCGCAGGGAACAGGCGGCAGTACTGCTATGGCGAACTCATTCAAGCAGATGCGTATGGCCGGAGCTGCCGCAAAAGAAACTTTTGTTGCTGCTGCTGCCAAGAAGTGGAAAGTCCCCGCTAGTAATCTTCGCACACAGGCCGGCAAAGTCGTCGATACTAAGAGTAAAAAGTCAGCAACTTACGGTAGCCTCATTAAAGAAGCAAAAAACATTACGCCTCCCGCAAATCCCAAGTTAAAGACGAAAAGCGAATTCAAACTGATTGGTAAGCAAAAAACCCGACTCGATGGACTTGAAAAAACTAATGGCCAGGCCATTTTTGCCATCGACGTTAGACGTCCTAATCGCGCCGTAGCACTCGTTGAAAGAGCACCACGCTTTGGTGCGACTGTCGCCAGCATTGACGATAAACAAGCGAAATCGATGAAAGGTGTACTGGGTGTTTATGCAATTCCGACAGGAGTGGCAGTGGTAGCTGAGGATTTTTGGACAGCCAAAAAAGCCCGCGAGTCTTTAAACGTTTCGTGGAAAGAGTCAAAAGCTTGGACCAAGTCTTCCAGCGATGTTGAAAAAGAATACCGCGCTCTATTGAAGAAGCCGGGTGCAAAGGTCGATAGTCGTGGCAACGATGTTGAGAAAGAGTTTGCTAAAGCTGATCATGTCATCGAAGCGACCTATACGGTTCCTTTTCTCGCCCACGCTCCTATGGAACCTCTAAACTGTACAGTCGAATATACTGACAATGGTGTCTCCATTTGGTCTGGATCGCAGTTGCAAACTGTCGATCAAGCCACCGCAGCCCATATTTTCGGGCTAAAACCAGAGCAAGTAGAGATCCATACGACCTTAGCCGGTGGAAGCTTCGGGCGCCGAGCGACACCGGATGCCGACATTGTTATGGAGGCAGCCTATACGTTAAAAGCGGCAAAGTCTCTGAAGAGACCGATCCATCTGATGTGGACGAGAGAAGATGACATCAAAGGCGGAAAGTACCGACCGATGTTTATGCATCAGGTCAAAATGGGTCTTTCCAAATCTGGTGATGTCCAAACTTGGAAACACCGTATCATCGGCCAGTCTATTTTGAGAGGCACGCCCTTCAGTGCGATGATCAAAAACGGCATTGATCATACTTCTGTAGAAGGGGTCGAAGGTCTTGTTTATGACATTCCAAATTTTTATGCGGATCTTCATTCCCCTGAGCAGACTGTCCCGGTGCTTTGGTGGAGATCGGTCGGTCATACTCATACTGCTTTTGCTGTCGAAACAATGATTGATGAAGCGGCTAAGTATGCAAAAGCAGATCCTGTTGCCTATCGACTAGAGCGTCTCTCAAAACATCCGCGCCATAAAGCGGTACTTGAAGACGTAGCAAAACTTGCCAAATGGAAACCAGGTCGCGGTGGTAATGGTAAAGGATATGGTGTAGCTGTGCACAAGTCTTTTGGCAGCTATGTTGCTCAGATTCTTGAGCTGACTGTCGACAACGGAAAGATCAAAGTCGACAAGGTTTATTGCTCAGTCGATTGTGGATTAGCTGTCAATCCAGACATTATAAAGACGCAAATTGAAGGT
>CAZBDM010000354.1:0-5393 GCA_964490675.1 uncultured Oligoflexales bacterium | reverse complement strand
AAACTAACACTGTCCATGCAAGAACATAGAATTTTTGAAATGGAGTTTACCGTTGATGAGTACGATAGTGGAATGGGCTGGCAGGTTGAAGGCTATTTAAAAAGAGTATTGATTGATGACTCCATCTTAGCGCAAGAATCCAAAGCAAAGACTGTGATTCTGACCTTTGCTTCTATTTTCGGAAAAAACGTCCGGCAAGCGATTCAGGAGGCCGTCCGTCTTACGAGTCAGCACAAAACCGTCCCTCTTGCGAGACGATTTTATGTTGACTCTGTCAAGTCTGAAAACGGTGTAGCCGAGATTATTTACGAGGATCACGCTGTCTTCTTTAGCCCTCAAAAGAGAAGAAGGGAGCAAGATTTTCTAGACTTGAAGCAGACAGCGTGTGAAAGAGCACTTGCTAAAGACTGAAAAAAGATGAGTTAACTCCTCGCGCCCTCATTGGAAGATTGCTCTGCTTGTGCGCTTTGAACAAATACTGCTTCAAACTGCTCTTTTATATTGTTGATTTTATGCCAGCCAGGAAATGGATCTTCGAATGAGTCCCACTTTTTCGGTTCTTTTAATTCGGAATCTGTTAATTGTGCTTCCTCAAGTGCAGTCGTTAGACGTTTTTGATCGTAGTTGTTACCTATAAAGACAAGCTCATTGCGTCTATCTCCATAAGTTTCATGCCAATTTTGTAACAACCAAGTATAAAACTCTTTATTAGACTCAGGTGGTCTTTTTTCCGGGGGTACGGAAGCCCACCATATGCCCGCTTTTGTGCAATTTAATGTCGTACCTGCGATTGACAAAAGTATTGAAATAGATGGCTGTGTTGCCACCCAGAAAAAACCTTTCGCTCTCAAGACCCCGTGCATGACATCATGGTCTCTTAAGGTTTTTGCCAAGCGGTAAGGATGAAAAGGAATGCGAGAGCGGTAAGTAAAGTTCCTTATGCCGTATTCGTCACTCTCAGCGAGTTCTTCTCCCCTCAGAACTTTAAGCCAACCTGGTGCTTTTTGAGCCTCTTCTAGATCAAAGCTTCCAGTGTTAAGAACAGCATCTAACGGGATCTGACAGTTTTCAGCGGTGAGGATCTTCGCTCTTGTATTCAAAGAAGCGACTATGGCAGTGAGTTTCTCAATTTGTTCTTTGGAAACAAGGTCACTTTTATTAAGGATGAGAACGTCAGCAAATTCTATTTGTTCATTGAGTAAGTGTACAATTGCTCTTTTGTCATCTTCTCCGAGTGACAGCTTTCGATCACTCAAAGTATCTCTTGAATACCAATTCTCTAGAAAAGAAGCGCTATCAACAACCGTCACCATTGTATCGAGGCGCGCAAGATCTCCGAGGCATTTCCCATCTTCGGTTCTAAATTCGAATGTTTCGGCTACAGGCATCGGTTCTGAAATACCTGTCGATTCAATCACTAGATAGTCGTACCTACCGTCGTTTGCCAATCGCTCGATTTCTACAAGAAGATCCTCTCGCAGCGTGCAGCAGATACAGCCATTTGACATTTCTACAAGGCGCTCATCGACACGCTTAAATTCAAGACCTTGGCTCGCCACCAGTTCGGCATCGATATTGACCTCGCTCATGTCGTTGACAATAACGGCGACTTTCTTATCCTCGTTGTTTAATAGGATGTGATTGAGAAGAGTCGTCTTACCTGAGCCCAAGAACCCGGAAAGAACTGTCACGGGCAATTTTTTTGTAGTTTGCTGTTCTGTCATTGAATGCCTCTAACGGTGGATTAATTGCTTCAGAGGAAATCCTAACACAATTTATTTCGATAAATGATAATATTTGCATCACCACCAATTTATCGGCTCATCAGTTAACAGTCAAGCTAGGCTAAAGCTTTTCATAATGCAACCGATTTGCATTTAGAGATCTCAATCTGTAATATATTAGGTAAGTCAAAGGCTAGTTTTTGTAAAAGCTGGACTGAGAATCAATAAGTATACGAATTATCCCATGTAGCTCAGGGGTAGTATCCACCTTACAAGGACGCCTATGTCATAGGCGTCTTTGACTTACTCTTTCATGACAAGGACGAAGCATGAAACCGAAATCACAACTCTATCTCGTTTTATTTGGCATTCTCACTCTTCAAGTAACGGTGATAAGCTTGGGTTTTCTTTTCACACTTGAAGGGCAAATAGAAAAAACAGAAAAGAAACGACTTTTGTCGGTTGTTGAAGCAAAGCAGTCCGCTTTGGAAAGTTACCTTACTACGATGACAACCATGACAAAAGCTCTAGGCGAATCGGGGTCGGTTATTTCATATCTTCAAAATTTGAGGATTAATCGAGGAAATCTTGATACTTTGAGAGCATTTGCATCCGATCGTGTCGGATCTCTGCAAGCAGACGGTCAAGGCCCCTCCAGCCTTTCTTATATCACGGATTCAAATGGCAGAGTTGTTATCAGCCCTAAGAATAGTCGATCAAAAACTTCTCGTTTGGAAGCAAACTTAGTAAAAAGCAAATATTTTCAGCAGGCTTTAAGTGAACCACAGATAACCGATTTTTTTAGATTCGCAAATGATGACAGTATCCAGCTTTTTATCTTGCACCCTGTCAAGTTCAATTCCAAAACAATAGGTGTTGCGATCACAGAGGTTGATATTTCATGGGTAATGAAAACCCTGCAAGAAAACACAACAGATGCGACCTTTGGAGAAATCTTTTTATTAACAAGTCAGCTAGAAAAAGTCGTTTGGGATAAGTCTGCTGGACAGCAAACATACTATCGAGAAGATTTGAGAGAAATTTTAAATAAAGATGTGACCTACACAAGTTTTGTTAGTGAATCTGGAGAGGGGTTTATTGGCGTTTATAAGAAAAGCACCAAATTCCCTTGGGTTTTATCTTTAGAGATCTCTGAGAAAGAGTTGTTTGGCGAGTCAAATCAAAGCATGTATTTCTTAATCATTGGTTTTCTGTTACTGCAAATCTTTGCTGTAGTGGTGATTTACTATTTTATCAGCAATGTCATATCAAAGCCCATCGAAAGCTTTTTTAAATTAATTAACAATGAAAATTCAAAAATTAAAGACAGTTCAGAAAAGTCTAAAAAGCTTTCAGAATCACTCTCGACAGTCTCAAGCAGAAACGCATCGACTATGGAGGAAGTGACTTCTTCTACCCACGAGCTTTTGGCGATTGTTCAGCATAATAGATCGAACGCTGATAACATTACATCGGTGGTAGAAGAATCCAAAAGGAAATTTAATGAGTTTCAAGAAGGTATAGAAAATCTTATTAAAGGTTTCGGCCAAGTTGCCGACACAAACGCAAAAATACACGAAGTCATCGAAATTATTGAGGAATTTTCTTTTCAAACCAACCTCTTAGCCCTTAACGCCGCCGTTGAGGCAGCGAGAGCGGGAGATAGAGGGCGAGGCTTTGCAGTTGTTGCAGAAGCAGTTCGATCTCTTGCTCAACAGACAGACGAATCGTCAAAAACAGTAAAAGAACTCATCATTGAAGCTGTTGAAGCCTCAGATAACGGCAGAAACATCGTTGATAGTACACAGCAGGCATTTGAAGGTATGTATGAACAAAGTGACAAAATCAATACGATGGTCGAAGAAATCGTTGTTTCGGGCGTTGAGCAGCTTGATGTCCTAAAAGCAATTAATGAATCGATGACGCAACTTGAAAACACGATCCATGAACAAGTCAGCTCAACCCGGGATGTACAGCTCGTAGCACAAGAAGTAAACACAAGAACATTAGACCTTACAAATATTGTCAATGAATTCAGTAATAACTGGTCTAAAAACTTAGACGACCTTGACAGTCATCCAGACGGTACAAACAAAAATCTCTCAAGAAGATTGCAAGGTTTAGTCGGATTTTTTGATCGCACATCCAGAAAAGTCTCTAATGGTAGGAGAAATTGAAATTGTTGATGGAAAGTCCAAGTTCAAATAGGCGCGCACACCTTTAGCGCTACCCAACCCCAATGATAACGCAATTCAATTGCAATATGCCGTGGGTTGATAGACAATGTCAGGATCTAACTTTTACTAGGATTTGCGCTGTGTCAAAGTTTGGAATCATTGGTGGTGGTATTCATGGTGCTCATTTAGCAATATCTCTCATTGAGGCGGGTTTTGCTTCGCCAGAAGAGATAAAAATCATCGACCCTTGGTCAAAACTTCTCTCAAACTGGCAGTGTCTTACTGATCGCGTTGGCATGCAGCATTTACGTTCGCCCAGTGTCCATAACTTGGCAGCTGATCCTATGGCGTTAAAAAAGAGCTTTCGCAGGAAAAAAAGAAACCTCAAACCAAGCTTGTTTGCTTCTCCTTACTCGCGTCCTTCTCTTGAACTCTTTAATCGACACTGTGAAAAGTTAATAGACGACATGCATTTAAAAAAGTCGCATGTGCGAGATGCAGCCGAAAAGGTTCAACCTAATGAAGAGCAGGTTCATGTCACGACCACATCAGGAAATCACTTTACTTTTGACCATCTTATCTTAGCGATTGGAAGTGGGATTAATCGTTTGAATATACCTTCTTGGGCGCGAGACTTTGTGTCATCCAAGCTTTTTTCTGTTCAGCATATTTTTAGCCCTTCGTTCGTCGATCCGGTTGCGTCTCAAGAGAGAATTGTCATTGTCGGAGGTGGCATGACAGCGACCCAATATGCGATCAAATGCGCCGAAAAAGGCAACCAGGTGACATTGGTGGTCAGAGAAAAGATCAGGGTGCATCAGTTTGACAGCGACCCCTGTTGGTTGGGGCCTAAATGTCTTAGCAGTTATGAAAAAGTAAGAGATGTAGAAACACGAAGGAAGATGATTATCCAGGCGCGCCAGCTTGGTTCAGTTAATCCACAAGTTAAAGCTAGGCTCGGCTATCTGGTTGATACGGGAAAGATCAAACTTCGCATCGAACACCCAGAAGAGCTCGATATCAAAGAAAACAGTCTGCGACTAGTGACGCTTTCTCAAAGTTATCAAGCGGATCACTTAGTCCTTGCTACCGGTTTTAAAAAAGATAGGCCGGGAGGAGAAATGATTGCTCAGTTAGTTGCAGAGAATCATCTTCCAATAGCAAAGTGTGGTTACCCTGTGGTTAATCATCACCTGCAATGGGATAAACGCGTCTTTGTCACTGGTGCACTTGCTGATCTTGAAATCGGACCGGCAGCGAGAAACATCTCAGGAGCAAGGATGGCTTGTCAAAGAATTTTAGGCTATTTTTCAAGAGCGTAAGAAGCTTAACCTTACATCTCCCCAGTGATTATGTCGAGCGTGCAAAACGCCTAACCTCTGCGGTGTCTTCGTCGATGGCTCCTTGCTGTACCATTGGTACATCAGTTCACCTTTTTCAATCTTGAATGCTAGACCTCCTCGGTCGTTAACCCATCCACCAAAATCATTGT
>CAZBDM010000353.1:0-5412 GCA_964490675.1 uncultured Oligoflexales bacterium | reverse complement strand
AGGCGTCACGAGATCGGCCGACGCAGTTTACATTAGGTCAATGAGGAGGCCGATTCGCAGTGACAACACCGCAATTCGGTGTTTTTTACGATCAGCTATACACACTATTGGGGGAGTGAAAGTGAAAGATATGTTAGCATCTCAATGGAAGGGTTCCGATGGCTGGGCTCCATGTGCAAATAGGCTTCCGCAGGCAGAATGACCCACTGTTCATTTTCAGTATAGGCGCCATGTAAATCTCTGCCCTCAAGTTTGATGTCACCAAAAAAAGTTGCAAGTCTTCTCCAAGAATGAAGAGTGACATTGAGCTGATCGAATGCGCCAGAATTTGAGAGCTCTTCGAAGCCAGTGCGCCTCAGGAAGTAAAAGGAGTAGACTCGCCCTGGCATGTTTCTCAATTGGACAAGCTTCCAAGGATTCATCTCTACTTCTTCGAGAAAAACTTCTATTTCGTTAAAAACTCCTTGTGGGTGTTCGCCGATATATTGGATATCCAACAAAATTGTTGGAGCTTTGAGTCGATAGGCAGTAAGCCTTCCGACTGATCTCAATGCGGTCAAAAAAGCAGCCAGGTCTTGACCCTGACCTCCAAGAAAAACCTTTGACCGTAAGCCACCATCCACTGCAAAAGTCCTATTCGGAAGCACAGAAGCCGGTGGCAAGCTCAAATTGAACATAGCTGCTGTTTCAATTAATGAAGGATACAGGCCATTAACTCTATTGCTGATTTCGTTGGATCCTTCGATCGTAACCATAAGCAATTGTGGCCCTTCTCTTTTATTAAGATCAGCAGCGTCTGTGGAGGACCGATGAGGCTCAGCTGGATCTCTATCTGGAGTTAGTAAACCCTCACAGAAAACAATGGCGCCTGCTGATGGCACTGGGACCTTTCCGGCAAAGGCTTGGTTGGGATCGAAAAGACTGATAAGCAGCGCAATGGCTTTCAGTAGCAAAGCTCTTTTTTGTTCGACATTCAAAGATCGATCCTCGCATTGGTGATGTCATAAGGGGCTGTCTTAAATTAGCTTTATTCGCCCTGTCTTGATGCGATAGAGTTGGTGACTATCCGACACCGCTGGAGACGTAACAGAAGCAAAGGTCTTTTGTCCAGATGATATTTGCTGCCTTAATTGTTTGTTTTGCGGGCACTTTAGCGTATGAATAACCAGTGCTTTGGATTTTGTCCCACCTGATGGTTACAGCTGGATACTATTAATAAAACCCGGATCCGAATTTCTAGGTGGTTGATGTGTTGCTTCGTCGTCGCGAAATCCTCATTTACTAGCTCGTACACTGCGGTTTCACTCCTCGTTACGCCTTTCACCCGTCCGAACTTCGAATCCATTGGTATTAAGGTCTACGTTCAAAAAATTTCGGATCCCGGAAAAAAGCTAAACAACCGAAGGATTTAGTCTTACCGCTTCAAAATAAATTTTGGAACTAATTGAAAATATTACGTAATTATTCAATCGTCATTTAACTGCCAACTTGCTCCGATCTAAACCCAAGAGAGAGTTTACGTTTTCTTGGGAGAGATCAATGAGTGTCACTAAGCGGTTTTTTCTTTTTTGTATTGGGTTGTCTTCGTTTTTTCTCATTCAATGTAACAGCGATCAACAACAGGTTGTGCAAGAAAAAAAGAGTAACAGTACGTCAGAGGTCGAACAGACTTCCGGACATGAAAGCGAAGTATTGGCGGCTGGTGAGAGCCTTCATACCACAACACCAACAGAGCTAAATGACAATATCGAAGTGGCGGAAAGTCAAGAGTCAAAAGAAACAACTGACGATTTGAAAGCCGATAGACCTCAGGATATCGCGGGCGCTTTTCTCACCTGTAGCGAAGGACTTGTCGAGCGCAACAAACAAAAAGTCTACTGTGCTTTTTTTCCTGAACAGGAACAAAACACTGAACATTATGAATTGGTCGGTAAGCAAGTATCGTTTGCAATTGAAGGTCCTCATGGTGAGAGCCCACGGCTCAATTATGTAGAAATTGAAAAAGGCATTTATAGGTTTGAAGTCAATGCCTTTTGGAGTCGCAGCACATATAGCGTGACGGGTACCGTTGTTGAGGGTGAAGAAACTCTTGTGAAACAAGCTGATGTTCGTGAACAGTATGAATACCTGCAGCCATTTATTGATAAAGATAACGAAAGTGCTGGTGGGATGGTCGTCGTCGGAGGTCAGTAAAAAGCATTCGAGCCTCTCTTCATTTAATTGCTGCCCTTTTGCAAAATCTTGATAACATGGTGGCAGTTGAAGAAATGAATACGAGGTGGCTCATGTCTAAAGAATTTCTAAAGATACTTGGCATCAATGAAGTAAACAAACCAGTATGTTCTGGAAAGGACTGGATTGGCGATGATGATTCGTCATTTTTCGAATCTTTTTCGCCTGCTGATGGAGTCTTAATTGCAAAAGTCGGCAAAGCCACCAGAGCAGATTACGATGAACTCGTAGCAAAATCACAGGCTGCCTTTGACCAGTGGCGGAAAGTCCCGGCCCCCAAAAGAGGCGAAATTATTCGGCAATATGGCCAAGCCCTGCGGGAGTTTAAACAGCCCCTAGGCGAGCTCGTCTCTTATGAAATGGGCAAATCTTTGCAAGAAGGTCTCGGTGAAGTTCAAGAAATGATCGATATTTGTGATTTTGCTGTTGGCTTGTCACGGCAATTGTACGGTTTGAGTATGCACTCTGAGCGTCCCTCTCATAGGATGTACGAACAGTGGCATCCTATAGGACCCGTTGGGATTATCTCGGCCTTCAACTTCCCCGTCGCTGTTTGGTCCTGGAATGCAATGATTGCTGCCGTTTGCGGTGATGTGACGATATGGAAACCATCGGAAAAGGTCCCCCTTTCGGCCATTGCCTGTTTTAACGTTTTGGCGAAAGTTCTTGCTGATAATGATCTTCCTGAAGGTGTGTTTAACTTAATCATCGGTGATGTGAGTGAAGTTGGTGAAGTCATGACCAGCGACCGTCGAATCCCACTTATTTCAGCAACCGGCTCAACTCGCATGGGTAAGGCAGTGGCTGCAACAGTCGCGGGGCGACTAGGTAGAACAATCCTTGAGCTTGGCGGTAACAATGCGATCATTATGACCGAGCACGCTGACTTGGAAATTGCCATGCCAGCTGTTGTCTTTGGTGCTGTCGGGACAGCCGGACAACGTTGTACAACGACGAGACGCCTGATCATTCATGAATCGATGTACGATCAGGTCAAGGACGCTCTCGTAAAAGCGTACGGGTCTCTCAAAATTGGTGATCCACTTGATCAAAACAATCACGTCGGGCCGTTGATTGATAAAGACGCTGTTGCGATGATGCAAAACGCTCTTAAGCAAGCGGGCGAACAGGGTGGTGAAATCCTTTATGGTGGTGAGCCCTTGTCAGGAAGCGGTTATGAGTCAGGGTGCTATGTCACGCCAGCGATTGTCGCAGCCAAACCAGATATGGATATAGTTAGGGAAGAAACCTTCGCACCGATACTTTATCTCCTTAAGTATAGCGGCAGTGTAAACGATGCGATTGCAATCAATAATGGCGTCGACCAAGGGCTTTCATCATCGATTTTTTCCCACCATGTGCGCGAAACCGAAGAGTTTCTTTCCGCCTGGGGGTCTGATTGCGGAATTGCAAATGTCAATATTGGAACTTCTGGGGCAGAGATTGGTGGAGCCTTTGGAGGTGAAAAAGATACCGGAGGTGGTCGAGAATCTGGGTCGGATTCATGGAAGGCCTATATGAGAAGACAAACAAATACGATCAACTTCTCTTGTGAACTGCCTCTAGCTCAAGGGATCAAGTTCGATCTCTAATTTCAATAGAGATCATGCCGATGATCACGACACCCCTATTGATTAGGGGTGCTCTGTCTGCTCTTTAGAAGCTCGACCTGTTCTTTTAGTCCGAGTTGTTCGGCTGGAGCGATGAGGCTTCTTTCAATATGGGCAACTGGCTTTTCCTTCTGCGTGACCATTGCGATGAGACGCGTCATATAGGCCTCATCCTGTTTAAGGCTATTGTGCTTAAGAGACCTGGTCACCCAAGGCGTCCAAGGATCACCAATAGCGATGGCTTTCAAATAAAACTCTCCAGCCTTTTCCTTCTGGTTGTCTAAAATATAAAGGTAAGCAAGGGCTCCAAACAAACGGTGGTGTTGCTTATTGGAGGCTTCTTTGGCCAACATGGTGATCGCTTCTTTGACTCGACCTTGATCGGTCAAGCTCTTGGCGTAGCCTTCATGTGCAATGCCAGCAGCTTTTCCCTCATTTAAGCAGCGCACGGCGGCTGTTTCGAGGAGTTTCGTTTGGTTGGTTTCGGCAAAGGCAGAAATCATCAACTCGCAGCCATCTTTGAGAGGGACATACTGGCCTGGTTCCATTTCAAGAATCTTAGCAGCTTTGCTGCTTTCTCCTTGGCTGTATAATTTCAGTGCTTTTTTCAGTTTATCTTCGCTCGAAGAAGAGGATGAACGAGAAAAGTAGACAACCGCGGCGACAAGTGCAATGACAGCTAGAGTTGCCAGAATGTGTTTGATCAATTCTTTTTTCACATCGTCCTCTCTTAATAGGCTTTGGCGAAGATAACCATTTTATTGGTTGGCTGATTAGTAAAGATGCATTGTCCTTGAGAGCTTTCTTGCTCGAGAGGAATACAGCGCGGAGTCACCTTGAGTTTGTCAAGCTCAGGATGGCCTATCGCATCTGGATGCCAATAGGCGCGGGCGAATCCTCCGTGTATTTCTGGTTTCTTGGGATTTTTTGGCGTAAAGAAGTCTCTAAAGGCATCAAGATTATCGAAGTCGTGAGTGTTTTGTTCTCTAAAACTGAGTGCTTTTTGCCAGATATTCTGCTGAATGTCGTCGAGAATACGACTAACCGATTCGACCAGCTCACCGCGGGTCATCGATTTCTTATGACTAAGATCGTCTCTTCTGCCGAGGAAAACGCTGTCTTTGGCAAGGTCACGAGGGCCGATCTCAAGGCGAAGGGGAACACCTTTTTTGATGTGCTGCCAATTCTTTTCGCCGCCTCTCATGTCACGATTATCGATCTCTACGCGAATGGTGCTGCCATTAAAGGTTTGCGCAGAAAGCTCGGCCTTCAGCTTGTCACAATAAGAAAGCAGCTCCGAGGCGTCTTGATCCTTTTTGATGATCGGAAGAATCACGCAATGGGTTGGAGCAACTTTGGGTGGCAGAACGAGGCCATCATCATCACTGTGGGTCATGATCAAAGCACCAACTAAGCGCGTTGAAACGCCCCAAGAGGTCGTCCATGCGATCTGTTCTTTACTGTCTTGGTCAAGAAATTTGATTCCAGAAGCTTTCGCAAAATTTTGTCCCAAAAAGTGTGACGTACCAGCTTGGAGAGCTTTACGGTCTTGCATCATCGCTTCGATGCA
>CAZBDM010000352.1:3924-5412 GCA_964490675.1 uncultured Oligoflexales bacterium | reverse complement strand
ATTTGTCGCAGCAGCATTTAAAATTGCGGAAAACGACGAGTTTGATATTGATGAGTTTGTTGAAAGGCTTACAGATCTTGGTTATCAACGCTCAACAAAAGTGGAGGAAGAAGGAAGTTGGGCTATGCGTGGGGGGATTGTCGACATTTTCCCCTTTGACCAAAGACACCCGTTAAGAGTTGAGTTTATTGGTGACCTTATCGGGTCAATAAGAAGCTTCTCGA
Source organism: uncultured Oligoflexales bacterium (assembly GCA_964490675.1). Lineage (GTDB taxonomy): Bacteria > Bdellovibrionota_B > Oligoflexia > Oligoflexales > JAWKNZ01 > CAZBDM01. The sequence goes on along the minus strand of CAZBDM010000352.1, from coordinate 5,188 downwards.
CCGAAAACCAAAGATCTCTCGATATTTTTAAAGAGCTTACCATTATACCTGCCAGTGAATCATTAACCCCAAGTGATAAAAGAAAAGACCAGGCTCAAAGTCTTTTCGATGAACTCGTTAAGCTTGACATAGATCCTCATGACCGTGAAGGTATGCTTTCTAGCTTTAGAGAAGGCATGAGATTTTCAGGTTTTGATATGTTTGCACCGGTCTTTAGAAAAGATCAGGGTAAGATGATGTCGTTTTTTCCCGAGGAGACTCTTCTTTTCTTTCCTTCGGGTCTTGAAAAGAGTCAACAAAATCTCAAGGACTTTAGAGATCACCTACAGTCTTCGTTTGAAAGGGACGTATCGGCTACGAGACCAAGTCTTGATCCTTGCAGGCATTTTTTGAGTCAAGACGCGCTTGAAGAGGCGCTTATTAAGTCTTACCCGCGCATAGAGTTTGGTAACCCTTATTCGCGAGCGGATGCCGACTTTGTCTCTATCGAGCACGGTTCTCTTAAAGGAACCCCCCTACTCTCTCTGCAAAAAGATAAAAAATTTGATAGCTGGTTAGGTTTTTTAGCAAAACTCTGCCATGGCCATGACGTAAAAATCGCTGTCCTTGCCGAAGCAGAGGAAGATTTGGAACAGCTTGAAAATCTCTTTTCTCATAGAAAGCTGGAAACGAAAAAAAAGGCTGGTCTTTTTCATAATCTCGTTTCTCCGAATTTAGAGAGGGGGATCATACATCTAGGGATTGGCACTTTAAGTAGTGATCTCTATTTGGAAGATGCAGACCTTCTTGTCGTTCCTAGTCATATCTTTCTTGGTGAGAGAAAAAAGAAAAGACAAGCCGACAAAAAGAGCCTTCGCAACTTTCTCAGTAGTTTTAAGGACCTTAAAGTTAACGATCTCGTCGTACATCTTACTCATGGGATTGGCAAATACCTTGGGATGACGCAGCTTAACGTGTCTGGGGTCGAGAGTGATTTTCTCATTATTCTGTATAGTGGTGGCGATAAGATCTATCTGCCGGTCGATAAACTCAGTCTTCTGCAAAGATACACCTTCTCTTCTGGTGAAGAGGTCCCATCAAATCTTGATAAATTGGGTGGCCAAGGGTGGCAAAAAAGAACTTCGCGGGTGAAAAAAGCCATCCGTGATATGGCCGAAGAACTTCTTAAAATCCAGGCTAAAAGAAAGCTCGCAAAGCCGATCGTTTTTGGTGTACCAGGAGAGTCTTTTGAACAGTTTGAAGATGACTTTCCCTATGAGGAGAC
>CAZBDM010000352.1:0-3914 GCA_964490675.1 uncultured Oligoflexales bacterium | reverse complement strand
ACCGAGGATCAGAAGAAATCTCTCGAGGATATTGAGCACGATTTCACAAGCGGAGACGCTATGGATAGGCTTGTGGTTGGTGATGTCGGCTTTGGCAAGACCGAGATAGCGTTGAGGGCAACTTATAGAACCGTACTCGAAGGCTATCAGGTACTCGTTTTAGTGCCGACAACTGTGCTGTGTTATCAGCATTATCAAACCTTTAACGAAAGACTTGCTCACTATGGTGTGAGTGTTGCGCAGGTTAATCGCTTTGTGAAAGGAAAAGAACTCAAAGAAGTCAAAGACAAGCTTGAGCAGGGAAAGATTGATGTTCTTGTCGGCACTCATAGACTGTTGTCGAAAGATATTAAATCAAAACGGCTCGGTCTAATTGTTGTTGATGAAGAGCAACGTTTCGGTGTTGCTCACAAGGAAAGGCTTAAGGAGATGCGGGCAAACGCAAATGTTTTGACTCTAACGGCAACGCCCATCCCGCGAACCCTTCACATGTCGATGCTTGGGCTTAAAAATATATCGATTATTGCAACCCCTCCTGAGGATAGGCTACCTGTCAAAACGTTTATCTCGAAATTTGATGAGAGTCTCGTAAAAGAGGCTATCGATCTTGAGCTGGGGCGTGGTGGACAGGTGTTTTTCGTTCATAACCGAGTAGAAGATATCTTACAGGTGGCTTCTTTCGTTAAAAAACTGATCGGACACGCAGAAGTGCGCGTAGCTCACGGTCAAATGCAGGAAAAAGAGCTCGAGTCGGTGATCTTTGATTTTATTGAACAAAAATTCTCGATACTTGTCTGCACCACGATTATTGAGTCAGGCATCGATATGCCAAACGTTAACACTCTCATCGTTAATCATGCCGATCGTTTTGGACTCGCTCAGCTTTATCAATTGCGAGGCCGTGTCGGGCGTTCCTCAGCGCAGGCTTTTGCTTACTTTTTCACGAGTTCTGATGGTGGCATTAGTGATGATGCGCAAAAAAGACTCGACGCTCTTGCTGCTAACCAAAAGCTCGGCTCTGGCTTTCAGATAGCTTCTTACGATCTTGAAATAAGAGGAGCAGGAAACCTATTAGGTGGTGAACAGTCGGGTCACATTGCTGCGGTTGGAATCGAGCATTATACCGACATGCTTGAGGCTGTGATTAGAGAAATCAGAGGGGAAGAGGTTGAAGAGAAAGCGGACAGTGAACTAAAACTGGCTGTTTCAGCTGTTTTATCAACAGCTTATATCTCTTCAGAAAACGACCGTCTGACCTTTTATAAAGCCCTCTTTACTGCCAGCTCGGAGGCTCAGATAAAACAGATAAGAGCAGAGCTAGTTGACCGCTTTGGTCCCATGCCAGAAGAGTGTCAAAGGTTATTTAAGGTCGCTCTTCTCAAGTTTAAGCTGAGAAAAATCAATGTCGCAAAATTAGCACCGGGAAAGTCGCGTCTTTTTGAACTGAAGTTTGGTTCTCTTAAAGAAAAACAAATCGCTAAAATAATTGAGATTGTTGGTGAAGCACCGGAAAAGTATCGTCTTCTTCCTGACTACAGCCTGGTTTTATCGGTAGCTAGCAATATTAAGCCGACTCCAGCGTCTCAGGATGCTATGCTAAAAGAATTAGCAAGCCATATAGATCCCTTATTTTTGGCGCTGGGAGAGTCATCGTGAAAAGGCGTATATTACTGACTTTATTACCAATTTTTATTAGTTTTGTGGCTGGTTTTTACATTTGGAAAGCCTACGATACCTCAAGAAGGGTCAACCCTATCGAGCTTGACAAAGAACAAAGTAGAAGGCTTTTGCAGTCTGAAATCGTCAGCGTTGGCAACGACCCCATTACCAGAGAAGACCTCGAATTTGAGTATCACCTCCACACACTTGGCGTCTTTAATGAAAGCGATTTGACCCCGATTCCTGATCTCGGGGGTCGCTATGATGATGAACTCGATGCGTTGAGAGCGACTTTGATGAGAACGATTGTCGAGCGTAAAATCCTATACCTTTTTGTAAAGATGGATAAATCCTTCAATGCTGAAGATCCGAAAAGACTTGAGGCATGTGAAAAGGGCTTAAAAGAAGCTATCGAGGCAAAATTAGAAGTCTTAAAAAGCGAAAAAAATAAGAATCGACTGAAAACGCGACTTTGCGAGGAGAGTATTGTCAAGCAGTACCTTGAAGAAAAAGTCTTTTCCGCCATAAGCGTCACCGAGCAGGAAGCGGTCGAGTATTTTAAAAATAATCGTAATGAGTTTTTTCATCCGCAAAAGGTCCTTATATCTCAAATCGTTTTGGCGGATGAAAAACAGGCCAAAAAGGTTCGCAATAAAATTAAAAAATATAACTTTGCTGCACTAGCAAAACAGTATTCGATCACCCCTGAAGCTGAGCAAGGCGGTAAGCTTGGACCATTTAGTAAGCAGGCTATGCCTCGGGTGTTTGATGTTGCATTTTCAATGCGCCCAGGACAGATTAGCGATATTCTCAAGTCGACATATGGTTTTCATATAATTAGGCTTGAAAGGAAATATAAGAAGAGAGAGCTCAGCCTGGAAGAGGCTGCTCCAAGTATCAAGAAATTTCTCACTCATCAGAAAAAAGAAGAGGAATACCGTAAATGGGTCGAATTGGCACTCAATTCAATCAACGTAAAGCCTCCAAAAGCTATGTAATAAGCTTAATTTTTTGTTTGGCTTGTTCTAGTTTTAGCAGTGCTGTCAGTGCTGAGCCGCAGCCTGGCGAAGAGCTCCTCGATCGGATCGTTGCGGTTGTTGGTTCTAGGCCAATTTTGAAAAGTGACATCGATGAAAAAGTAAATCTTGGGCCTTTGGTTATCATTTCAGATTTCCCCGCCTCAGAAAGTTCAAAGGATTTTGAACGTGCGTTAAATGACTCGATCAATCTCCAGCTCATGAAAAACAAAGCAGAAGAGCTAGACATTGAGATCGATGATGTCGATGTCGAAGCGCAGATTGACAAACTTCTGTCAGGCCAAAATCTCGATCGAGAAAAACTCATGGAATTTTTAACAAGCCAGGGCAAAACTTACGAGGAATATAAAAAAGACTTCCACGATCAAATGCTCTTCAGGAGGTTTCAAGGGAGGGTTATAGCGCCAGCAGTCAAGCTGACCGACAAAGATATACAAAACTATTACCTTAAAAAATCAGGTACCCAAGCTGATGTCTTGCAGCTCAGTTTGCGTCAGCTTCTTATCAGGATCCCTTCTTCAGCGGCAGAAGATTTTAAAAAGGCTAAAGAGAAGCTTGCCGCTGAGATTTATCAGAAGCTCAAAGACGGCATGGACTTTGTTGAAGCTGTCAAAATTTATTCTGACGGGCCCAATGCCCGATCAACCGGTGGCCTCTTGAGAGGAGTTAAGTTGAAAGACCTTAACGAAAGCATCAGACAGGCTGTAGCTGGCCTAGAAGAAGGTCAGTTTTCATCACCTGTGACGTCAGTTCTTGGCATTCACATTTTTTATTTAGAGGAAAAACGCTTTTCTGAGAGCAGTCAGTTCCTCGCTCAGAAAAAAAAGCTCGAATATGAATTAAGGACAAGAGAACTCAGTCTTGAAATTAGGCGATGGCTTGAGCTTGAAAGGCAACGCTCAAAAGTAGAAGTAATGCTTGATTAATCCAGAAATTGCTGGGGCTTTTGCGGGGTTTTGGCGCACATTTCCACTAAAATTATTGACAGAATTTACCAATTCTGTAATCTTGCCTCCCTATCTTGTGGTGGCCATGGCGAAGGGGTTAACGCACTGGATTGTGATTCCAGCATTCGTGGGTTCAAATCCCACTGGCCACCCCACCTCACTAAAGAAAAACCCGGTTCAGATTCAGAGTTAGATTAACAAGTAATTTCAATTAATTAGGGCTTGTTCGGAGGCATTGACGCCAGTTTAGGGGCAGAAATGCATAGTACTC
>CAZBDM010000351.1:0-5413 GCA_964490675.1 uncultured Oligoflexales bacterium | reverse complement strand
TAGGTTTGTCGTCCCTCTAGCCGGTGAGAGTGAAACGATTAAACGTATAGTTCTGGCCTATCAAAACTATCTTTCACAGGTCGGCATAAAAGTGGATCTACAGTTTATGGACTGGCAGGTCTGGAAAACAAAAGTCATCGGTCAGCATGACTACGACTTAACGATTGCATCGTGGAGCTTTGATGATGCGAGCAATATCACAAGTCTCTTTCACAGCTCGTCGGCAAAAGCGTGGGGCAATAATTTTGTTGCCTACCGCAACCCAGAAGTTGATGCGCTCCTTACGGAAGCTCAGATTACCAATGATTTTGATAAGAAAAGGGCTATTTACCATAAGCTTCATGCGATGCTAGCTGAAGAAGCGCCCTACACTTATCTTTGGACCCTCCAGCATCATGCTGCTCACCATGTGAGACTTAAAGGTGTCAAAGTAGAGCCCTTTGCTTTTTTCAAACACGTTAAAAGCTGGGAAATGGAGAAAAAGTAGTGGCTGATGGCCCTCAAAATCTCAATGAGCCACCTAGTGCTACAGCGGTTGTCGACCATTTAACGGCACCCCGTAAAAAGCGCAAAAGTTACGTCGTCCTTGCCTTTGGAAAAGGCATGGACGCTGAGCTTGCCAGCAGTATTGAGAAGTTTATAAGAAGTAACTTTGCAAGTATGTCGCTCGCTTTCCCACGCAACCGAAAAGACATCATAAAAATGGCTAACCGCCAAATTGTCATGATTGCAGTAGACGATCATTTTGCCGCCATGGAAGATACCATTGAAACTGTCAGAGCGGTTAAGACCAAAAAAGGGACGACAGCGGTACCAGTGGTTTTTTTCACCAACGAAGCAGACAAGCTCATTCATCTCTACAATGAAAAGCTACTGCCTTTTCAAGAGGTCGACGAATATATCCTCTACAAGTCTCTGCCACCTAACCAGGTCATGTCTCGTATTAATAAACTTCTCAAAGAGAAGAACCCGAGAAGAAGTCGAAGGTTTCAGACGGAAATCGATATGAGCTTTTTTCATCTGACAAAAGATAAAACTCTCAACGGACATATTAAGGATATGAGTCTCCACGGGGCTCTCATTCAAGCTGATAAAGATGTGATTTTTAAAAGCGGAGATCAGATCAGGATTAATTTACCGGTGGCAAAATATATCGATCACCATGAAGGTGAATTTATGAAGGTTTCTGCTCGCGTCAGAAGGGTTTTCCTGGGAGGAAACGAAGCAGCAATAAGCTGGGAGTATCTTTCTGATCATCAGACTCTAAAGCTCACCGAGTTTATCACCGGTCTTGTCAATAAAGAGCTTCTGAAAAGATCCGGTAACTCTCCGACCACCATTCAAATGCTCTCGAGAAAAGAAGGTAAATAGTCGAGCATGCAAAATGCCTTGATCTAAGGCGTTATGCTAACTCAAGTGCAAGGCGTCACGACATCGGCCGACGCAGTTAACATTAGGTCAATGAGGAGGTCGATTCGAAGTGACAACGCCGCAATGAGGTGTTTTTCACGACGACGAAGCAACACATCAACCGTCTAGAAATTCGGATCCAGGCTTTACTGCTTTGTAGCACCGATGACACGAGGATTGTGCTGAAGAGCGGAAGTGATAAGCTCGTGCGCTTTTTTGCATATTCGATTGTGATAGCGTTTGAGCTGTCCCTCAAAAGCGCGAGGGTCATCTTTCATCTTAGGGGGCACGAGTGGTTCACTTAAAAAGTGAGTCAGCTGTACTGGTCTTGGGAGAGGCGATAATCCGATGCCACGAGCGACAAAAAGTGGAACTTTTAATCTCTTATAGGCCCAAGAGGTTACAGGGTTATCGTAAATGTCATAAAGATCGTCTGCTTTTGGACAGACAGCGACAATAATCGGTGTTTGGGTTTCCATGGCGAGCTTGACAAAGCCTACGCGTTGTTCCCAAATGATACGGTATCTTTGGCTTGATGGTTTGAGAGCTTCTTTCATACCACCAGGGGCAACAGCGACCAATTCTTCGTTCTCTAGAAGCCTTTTAGCACGCGCTTGACTGCCTTTAACGGCGCCAAGCGAGTTCATCAGATCGCCGGCGTAAGGCAATTTATAAAAAAGCCGGTCTATAAGAGTACGTGGTAGTCGCTGCTTTTCGGTTCTAATGGTGTTGAGAAGAAGAGCCATATCGTAGGTTGCAAGACTGTGATTCATTACGATCAAAACGCGACCATATTCGGGGATATGATCAAGACCAACCACTTGGTGTCTATGGTACGCTGACAGAGCTCTGACGACTGGAGAGAGACCTTCTATGAGCTTTTCGTTGATGCCAAACTTTTTCTTAAATTTCCGAAAGCTCTCAGCACCCCGCAGAGGCGTGTCTTCTAAGGAAGCGTGTTGATCGTTGTGAAGCACGTTCTTAACCTTCTTTTTATTTTTTGACGGCGACTTTAACTCAGACATTTTAATTTTTCAGCTACAAACCAAATTTAGGACCACTCTGTTATTATTAACACTTCCATTAAAAAGTCAAATTTATTTTAAATATATTTTATTAAAAAACATTACATTTTATAAACAAAATACCATCGATTAATAGCGCTGGGCCTGACTAGATGATTACACTAATAGATCGATGGTTTAGTGAATGTTATAGTTTTAAAGGTTAAAGAGCCGATAAAAACGCCATAAATCGAGAACATAACATGACTCAAAAGATCCTCCTCCTTACACAAGATGCTAAATTCGCTGATGAAATGGTCGCAGCCGCCGTACAGAAAAGTCTTGAATTGACCTGGGCCTCGTCGGTTTTTCAGCTTGGTCGTATTGGAGCATTGTCTGAGTTTTCTCTGATTATCACTGACGAAAAGTTACAAAATCTTACCGGTCGAGAAGTCGCCGATTACGTAAGGGCTTTTCTTAAAGAAATGCCGGTGGTCGTGCTTTCTGACGGGGCGCCAGCGGCTTCTCCAAGGCGTGTCAAAGAAGCAGCGAAGGGCTATTTGGATTCTTACGCCAAAAAACTCCCGCATGGAAAAGACACCCTCGGTCAGATCCTCAAATCAGAGGCGATGCAGGCTGCTGAGATTTACAGCGAAGCCTTCCTTAAATAGACCTGTCAGATGTTTGGTAAGTGCCCTATTTCGAACCAGTTGTCTGATCTCCGCTGTTGACACATCCCCCCAATAAAAAATATACCTCCTTCCATGCAAAGGAACAAAGTGAAGACTTTTTTTCACGGGGAAGGAGTTAGAATGAAGCGAAGGTACTGGCTTATTGCGAGTTTAGGGGTTGTTTGTCTGCTTTTATCAAATCTTAGTTACGGACAAGGTCAACCCATCCTAAAGGTGCGTGGACTCGAGGAGTTTACCCTTATTGACCAGTGGACGATCAAACTCAGCCAACAAAACAACAGTGAGCACGCGGTTACGATTGAAAAGTCGGAAAGCGATCTCATCAAGCAGCTGATGCTGTCGATTTGTCTTTCTGGCAACGAAGGCTGCCAGCCAACGCTGACTGAAATCGAAAAGAAAGTCTTTTACATGCTTGCCCGCCCTTATGACGACGGTAAGTCCTATGTCGTGGTGGCGAAAACCCTGATCTCTTTAAGAAGGGCTCTTGTCGAAGGTGATTACGGCTTTAACCTCGATGAAAAAAGAAAAATCACCCTTCTTCTTCAGATCTTTGCTGAGGAAGCTTTATATGCCGGAAAGACAAAGTTCCCGGAGCAAGTGAGTGATGAATTTGTTTGGCAACCAGAACAACCTTCAAATGCACTAAGAACGATTACATTTAATGGTTTAACGATTCCTAACGGCGCTATCATGGGAAGTAAAGGAACGACCTTCTCTTCTGCTATGATTCAGTTCTATGGCGATATCCCCGGTGTGGCTGCGCACTCATATCAAGTCTGGGTCGACCCTAACGATTCCAGCCAAGCACTGGTTTCTGAATCTCTTATCGAGACAGGTGTAAGACTTAATAGCATTCATGCATTTGAAGCGTTTCATCCTGTCTACGCTCCAAAAGATTTTGCACAGCAGCTCAGCTATTCTTCTTGTGTCGATAGCTGGGTTGATAAGATGACCGTTGAGCTTGCCGACAAGATATCTTCTCCATCAGAAGTCACAGCCCAATCTTATTTGAACCCAGAAAACGCTTCTTTTACTTGTTACGACTTTTCCTTTAACCCGACCCACAATGACATGGAGCAATGCTACGCCTGCACGACTTGGCTGCAGTTTACCCAAGATATGTGTAAGCAAGCAGGACAGGATATCGTTACCCCTTATCCGCAGGCTTATTGGAACAAATCGACTGGAGTCTTAGCTGATTTTTACATGCAAACGATGGGAGTGGCGTCAGCAGAGTTTCCGAATCCCTCCGACATTGAATTTAATCCTGACTTTTCTTTAGTGGCGGCTCGTATTGATACATCAACGCTTGATCGCGCCCGAGTCAGCCAAGCAGCTATCGATGCGCTACTTTTTGAGGTTGAAGATCGAGAGCCGCGCATTAGACAAATCATGCAATGGACGGCTGAAATCGGTAACGAAAAGACAGATCCCGAAAAGCTAAGAGCTGCCATCACAGCCTTTGATTTTGCCACCCTCGGACTTGATGCGGAGGAAGCGGAAGTTGCAAAGCAGCAAGCACTTGAAAATGTCACGCTGGTTCCAGAAGGAGCGACTTATAAGCAGGTGGCGTTATTTGCTTGGCTTAACTTCTCTCTTCAGAAAAACATCGAGCAGGTCTATGACGAGCAGTATAGACAAAAAGGTGTTCTTCTTGGCCCGGTCGCTCTTAGGCAAGCTCTGCAAATGATTATTAGAGTCGGAATTGAGACTGAGCTCAAACCAGCTATTAAAGAGCTCGCTAAACAATACGCCATCGCTCAGGCAAAAGAGAAACTCTCTTTTTAAAACGGTCTTAGTAAAAAACTCCCAGTACTTCATCGTACTGGGAGAGTCCTCAAATGCTTTTGTCATTTAAAACGATTAAGACCCTTGCCATTAAATGTCTGACATGAAAAAGCTCTTGTGGTGGCTACGGCAATGTTTTATCTAGGGGGTGTCTGCGTCATACCGACTTATCTAAAGAAAGACAGTATATTCAAACGCCTAACCTTTGAGGATCCCCCACGATGACGTTAAAACAAGTGTTCTCAACCCATAAGTTTCCATGGTTTGTCAGAAGGTCGCCTGAAAAAATCATCGAAGATCAGCAAGAAAGGCTCGCTTCTCTTGCAGAAGAGCAGGACATTCCAGAAGAATTTAAGATCACTTTGCCTCCTCACGGCAACAGTTTGAGCCGCAATGAACGCATTAGAAACATGAACCAAATTTACTGTGGCCGCTTCAACTGGTGGTAAGCCTTAGGAAAGGGAGTCAGGGTTAGGCCAGGGCTGACGCACTATAAATTATTGGGCAGCAACGGTTTGC
>CAZBDM010000350.1:0-5423 GCA_964490675.1 uncultured Oligoflexales bacterium | reverse complement strand
ATCGTATTCTTACCCTTGATGAAGTTCGCAACCAAAGGCTCAAGGCGGTCGCAATCAATATTCACATCGCATCCCATACCTCCCATCAAAATGACAAGCAGCTTATTGAACAGGTTAAAAGCTTGTTAAGCAGCTCACCAGGCCATCTGACAGTTTTTTTAAAGCTGACATTTGAAAGGGCTAAAATCAACTTTAAGCTGCCCTTATCAATTAAAATTGACAATCAACTTTTAAAGACCTTTGAATCATTGGCGCCAGCTATTACAATAGACTTATTGACCAGCCTCCCTCAAAAAATTTTGCCAGCAAGTGATAAACAAGAAGTTGAGCTGCCACAATGAAGCGATTGACAAGCTTTAGGATTTCAAAAAAGAAAGCAGGTTTATTCCTGCTTTTCTTTATTTTCCTGGCTGTCGTTGTCCTCACGCCGAATGTCTTTATCCTAAAATCGACCTCGATCAACGTCACAAGATGGTATCGAAATAAAGGTAAGGTGGTCGTAAAAGTCGGGCCAAGAGAAAAAGACTGGACACCTTTACAAGATATTTCTAAGCATGTTGTCAATGCAGTCATAAGCGCTGAGGACACACGTTTTTTTAATCACGCTGGAATTGATCCCATCGAGATGTGGAAGAGCCTTCAACTAAATCTAGAAAAAGGTCGCTACGTGCGCGGCGCTTCAACATTGACTCAACAAGTTGTTAAGATGACCCTACTGAGCAGAGAAAAAACCATCATTCGAAAAGCGCGTGAAATCCTTGGGGCTCTTTTTTTAGAAATGATTTTGTCGAAACAGGAGATTATCACCTGGTATCTTAATCTTGCTGAATTTGGTGACGGTGTTTATGGAGTCAAGGCAGGCGCACGCTATCATTTCAACACAAAGCCTCGCCTTCTTACAATCTCACAGGGGGTTCATCTTGCTTTAGTACTGCCAAGCCCAAATCGCTGGTCTTTTGGCTTACGAAGAAAAGAACTGACTGAATTTGGTCATCACCGCTTTGCAAACATTCTCTTGCGCATGCGTTTAGCCAACATGATCACCGAAACCCAATGGGATCAGACAATGGCTTCAGGAAACTTCGGCGGACCGATTGAAGGATATGAGAATAAGCAAGAAGAAGACTTCGAAGAAGCACAGCAGAAAGAATAAGGGGAGTGCCGAAACACTCCCCTCTCTAAACCGCATCCATATAAGAAGTTCAACACGCGGATTTTTTTTAGAAGAATAATGAAAGCCCGTCATCATGCTGAGGCTCTGGAATATTCGGGATATGCTTGACAACACAATCCCTTTCTTCGCCCATTGTGACAAGATCGCAGTATTTTTGGCCAAGTTCAACCTTGTCTTCATCAGTGAAAGAACCTTTTTCCATCACTTTGCTACGCATCTCTAGCCACATCCGAATCACTTCTGTGACATGATCCATATTCTGAGTGATACGATCTTGAAACTGAAGAGCCTCGATGATTGGCATGACCGTTTGCTGGATCTGAGCGTTTTTATCTGACATACCTTTTAGCAGTAAACCAATTTCGTTAGCAACTTTTCTATCACCAACATTAACCAAATTATCGATGATTTCTCTTGCTTTTTCAAATGCATCGAGAGTTTCTTTTGACATACTTGCGACACGTTTCGCATCAGACATTAAATTGTTGATAATCTCATTGATTCGGAAAGTCGACTTTTCCGATTCCTTAAGACACCATTGCAGTGACTGTCGACTAAATTCAAGGAGATCATTGGTCATTTGGACTTCGGAGTTGTTCATAAAATCTTCCCGCTATTCAAAAATCAACACATCAAAAATTGACTCTTGTCCTTCGACACCAACAGGTGGTTCTTCTTTCAGAACAATGTCGTAGAAGAGCTTTCTCTCTTGCTGCGAACTAGGAACCTTTGACAACCATTCCATAATCTTTTCAGGGTCGAGGTTTTTATTTTGAGCATAGTAGTCAGTAACGATTTGCCAAATAACTACAATATTGTTGAGGCGATGACGCATCATATCTTCGAACTGCATATTCCATAAAACAGGTAAAAGCTTCTTCTTAATTCCTGCATCGAGAGATATGATCGACTCGAGTTTCTTCTGAATCGCAGAGATACTTAAACGACGCTCTTTTAACATATGATCTTCATCAACCATATTTGCTGCGTAGGGATCTTTACCTTCGCTAATCGTTTTCTTGATACTATCAATCACCCGGTCGACATCTTGATTGATCTCATCGGTAACACCTTGCTCTTTCAATTTACCGAAGTAGAGATCATTGAACTCTTTCAAAGCGTCTTTAGCCTTGTCGTTTAGGTAGCTACTTGAAAGAGCTAAAATTCGCTCAACCGCTTCCTCGGCATTTTTCATGACGCATGTCTTAAGATCACGCAAAATAGCAAGAACTAACTGATCCAGCTCTTCAACAGGATTATGCTCGATTCCCTGAGACTCTGTGAATTCAGGCTGACTCATAAAAACACCTAACTTGTGGCGTGGATAATTAAATGACTATTTCTATTTTATGTTCTTTTGACTTTCGATACCACCGGCCAGCAAAAAAAATTTCAGCTCTCTAAGATCATTCGGTTTTGAGTGAGCCTCTCATTGTGGGATCGACGGGTTAACAAGCGTACTCTTTTCCTATATAAGACAAAAAGAATAGCAGCAATCATCAGGAAAATTAACGGTATCCAATAAGAGATCCAAGCTCCATAGGACGTTATAATTTGACCTAAAACAAGATGAGCGCTAGCCAAAAAAAGCTGCAAAGAAACCATAATCCAGATAGTTAAAGCTTTCCAGTCATCTGGAAAGACTCGGGTTAACTGACCAAGAAAAACAGGAAAAAAAGGTCCAATCAATCCGAGCATCGGCAATACAAAAAACCAGCCAGCCATCTGAGTAAAAATGATACCTAAAGCCGGAATGAGCAGTGAAAACCACATTAAAGAGGTTTCATGAGAGGGTTTTGCAAATAAAAAACAGAGGAAACGACTGAAAGCCATCAGTACAAAGAATGCAGTGAGATAAAGGGAAGCCTGACTAAGATCAAACGATCCAACTTCAACAAGATAGGTCACCATCCACATCGAAATCATCACTTCACCAACTACATAGCTAGCGAAAAGAATAAGAACGAGAACCTGATGAAGGTTTAACTTACTCGTTTCAATGCGCCTGTGTTTTAAGTCTCTATGGTCTTTGGCAGACTTAGACAACATATACCAAATTGGAATAAAAAATGGCAGCGCGAGAAACACCAACCATTGCCAGGCCATAGAAGACCCTAGTACCTGAGAAGCGAGGAGTGGACCTAGGATAGAGCCGACACCATAAAAGAAGTGCAAAGCAGAGAGAATTCTTACTTGCATCTTCTTCGGCGTTCCCTTCAGTGTGACGATATTACTTAGGGTTCCAAAAAGAGCGACTACCGCACCAATCGATCCCGCAAAAATCAAAAAACCGAGATAATTGCTCACCAGTAACGCCGAAAAACAAAAAACAGCACTCACTAGGACCACGTAGGTGCCAACCTTTGCCTCAGAAAAACGTTGATTTAAGGGCAACAACAAAAGTGTGAAGAAAAGACCAACCAAATGACCCAGTACCAAAAACCAACTCGATTGATCGTAGGTAAGGTTCAAGTGTTTGGTTAAAAATGTAAGAAGAGGTCCACGTAAGTTATCGAAAAATGAACCAATTAGGAGAAATAAAAATCCAGAGATGAGAAGTGCTTTGTCAATTTTTACTAGTGGCTTGGATTCCAAGGATGATACCTCTTAAAGATCGAGACCAAAGGTATCATCGTCGATAACGATACGCAATCATCCTATTTTGGCGATCGGTTCTGCGCTTTCGTTCGGTTGCACTTTTGGGAGAATCACTTTGAACTTCGTATTTTGACACTGGTGATCGATTTCTAAAGTTCCGTGATGATTTTCAATGAGTTGGCGAGAAACAAAAAGGCCTAAGCCTGTCCCTTTACCAACTGGTTTTGTAGTAAAGAAGGGCTGAAAGAGCTTGACAGCAACTTCTTTAGGAATTCCGCTTCCAGAGTCTGTCACAGATATTTCGACATAGTCACCTTGATCTTCCGCTTCAAGAGAGATCCTTTTCTCTTCGATATGCTCAATTGCGTGGACCGCGTTATTAATCAAATTAATCAACACTTGGCTAATCTCAACACGCTTACATTCGACGGTCAGTGCCTCCGAAACAAAAGATCGATCAAACTCGATTTTATGACCTACAAATTGATCCTGAGTGATATAAACAATGTCTTCAAAAATATCGTTAACTGCGACTTCCTCATTTTCGTCACCACCAATATGCGACAAATTTTTGAGACTCTTAACAGTCTTAATCATTCGGTCAGCGACACGGTTGATCTTTTCTGCATAGTTAAGAATTTCGCTATTTTCAATTTTCTCTTTCTTCGAAAGGTTTTCGAGCCTTGCCGCAGCTCCAAACAGCAGCTGGATGGGCTGCATGATTTCGTGAGCAACTGAGCCAGCCATCAAGCCTAGAGCAGCAAGCCTTTCTGATTCGATAGAACGTATTCTTGATTCAACAAGTTGGTTTTTTAGATTGATATGCTTGGTGGCTCTTTCTAGGGCGATCATTAAGTCTTCTTGGTCAAAAGGCTTTTCTAAAAAGTCAAAGACTCCTCCCTTGACCGCATTGATTGCTAGCTCTTTTTCCGCATGTCCGGTGATAAATATAAAGATGAGTTCTGGATCTATGTCTTTCAACTGATTAAGAAGCGAAAAACCATCTTTCTCTGGCATTTTTATATCACTAATGACGATTTCCGGTCGATTACTTTGGTAAGTTTCTACGGCATTTGTCACTGAATCGGCTGAATAGACTTCATATTCGTCTTTCAAAAACTCGTTGATTAGTTTTCTTGCTCCTGACTCATCATCGACGATTAAGACTTTTACTTTTTCCGTCATACCCTTTGTACCCTTATTTAATCTATATCCTTCAATTTTGCCGGCAACGCCTTGTTGATGATTTGGTTGATTTGATCCTCAGAAAAGGGTTTTTTCAAAAAACCAACTGATCGAGGCCTCAACTCCTTTTCTAATGCCTTATCTTCGCGACCGGTCATAAAGATAACTGGTGTTTGGTTTCCTCGTTCATTTAGGCCATCAACAAAGTCAAGGCCTGTCCCACCGGACAAAATGACGTCACAAACGATGATATCGAAGTTTTGTCCTTCTGCGATTTCCAGCGCCCTAGAGAGATTATGGCAAACATCAGTATCATATTCCGACAACATCAATTGTAAAAGCGAACAGATCGAAGGTTCATCGTCAATAATCAAAATTTTTGCTTTTTTCTTCAGTGACTTCCCCCCAATAGATGTATTTTATTTTTTCGGAAAAAAAGACTAGAACTGAAGGGGATGCCGACGAC